>DASUKT010000389.1:0-7704 GCA_036278575.1 Pseudolabrys sp.
ACGACAACAAAGTGCCGGGCGGTCGCGTCACTTCCAGATTGCGGCCAGCGCGTCGATTTTGCAGAACATGGCGTCGCCGATAAACCGCATGTTGGCCATCGCTCGATCGGCGGCCTCGGCGTGGCCGCCTCCGCACGCGTCCTCGACCAGAATCGGAATGAAGCCGAGATCGGCGCCGTGGCGCACAGTCGGCTCGATGCCGATTTCAGTAGCGATGCCGCAAATGACGAAGCTCTTCAACCCGCAATCGCGCAAGGCGATGGCAAGCGGCGTGCCCTCGAATGCCGACATGGTGATCTTGTCGAAGATCGCTTCATCGGCACGCGCCTGCAATTCTTCGGCAAGCTGAAAAGCGGGATTGTCGCGCAGGAACCAGGGCTCGACCGCCTCGATGTCGTTCTTCTTTTGCCAGGCCAGCATTTGCCGCAGTTGAAAGGTGCCCGCCAGGCGCTTGGGCAGCGACATGTGGCGCATGAAAAAGACCCGAACGCCTGCGGTTCGCGCTCGTTCAAGAACCTTGAGAACGTTGGAAAGAACGGCCGGCCCGTGAGGCAGTTGGCGCAGGATGCCAATCTGCATGTCGTAGACGACAAGCGCGGTCGTATCCGGCTGGACCGCTTCGACAAGCGTTTCGGGAATTGAAAGATTGAAAGCGCGTTTCATAAAAGATGCCGACGCTTTCTTCGGCGGGATAGTTCTCGACTACTCTTCCGTGCCCGCGGTCTCGGCAGCGCCCTGCGCCTCGGTGATGCGCGCCTTCTTGCCGCGCAGGCCACGCAGGTAATAGAGCTTGGCGCGCCGGACTTTGCCGCGGCGCACGAGCTTGATCGAGTCGATCATCGGCGAGTAGAGCGGAAAAACGCGCTCGACGCCTTCGCCATAGGAAATCTTGCGCACGGTGAAGTTCTCGTTGAGGCCATGCCCGGAGCGGCCGATGCACACGCCCTCGTAGGCCTGCACGCGGCTCTTGTCGCCTTCGACCACCTTCACGTTGACGAGAACGGTGTCGCCCGCTCCGAAAGTGGGGATTTCCTTGCCGGCGGAAAGCTTCTCGACCTGCTCTTTTTCGAGCTGCTGGATAAGGTTCATGGGACTAGTCTCCGTCGGCAGCGCCAGCATCCGGCGCGCGGTCCTTTTCAGGGGCTGAATGGGTCGGCGGGCTTGTAGACCATAGAATGCGGCTTGTCACCCTCCAGCCTGTCATTCCGGGGCACGGGCGCAGCCCGCGAACCCTGAATCTATACTCCGCAGCGCCGGGGATTATGGATTCCGGGTTGCTTCGCTTCCGCCTTCGCGGCTCTCGCCGCTTCAGCGGATCCCAAACGCGCCGAAGCGCGCCAGCGGGTCCGGCCCTCTCGGGCCGGCCCGATGACAGGCTCCGCGAGCGGAGGCGGGTCGCTCGGCCCCGGAATGACGACCTAAGTCTTCCGCTGGAGATATTTTGCCCACAAATCGGGCCGGCGCTCCTTGGTTAACCGCTCGGCTTCTGCGCGGCGCCATGCCGCCACTTTGGCGTGGTCCCCGGAAATGAGGACTTCCGGGATCGCCCGTTCCCCGAACAGGGCAGGGCGGGTGTATTGCGGGTATTCGAGCAGGCCTTGCGCAAAGCTTTCTTCCGCCGCGGAAGCCTCTTTCCCCATGACGCCGGGGAGGAGCCGCACGCAGGCGTCGATCAGCGCCAGCGCCGCGATCTCGCCGCCCGACAGCACGAAGTCGCCGAGCGAAACTTCCTCGAGATGACGGGCGGCGATCAGCCGTTCGTCGACGCCTTCGAACCGGCCGCAAACGATGATTGCGCCCGCTCCCTGTGCGAGCTCGGTGACCCGCGCCTGCGTCAGCGGCGTGCCGCGCGGGCTCATCAGCAGGCGCGGGCGGCCGTTGTCTTCGATTGCATCGATCGCGCGCGCGAGCACATCCGCACGCATCACCATGCCGGGGCCACCGCCGGCGGGCGTATCGTCGACCGTGCGGTGCTTGTCGGTCGCGTGATCGCGGATGTCGATGGCGTCAAGCGACCAGATGCCGTTTGCAAGCGCCTTGCCGGCCAGGCTTACCGCCAGGGGCCCGGGAAACATCTCCGGAAAAATCGTCAGCACGCTCGCGCGCCACATCAGGCGGCCTCGAAGCTGTCATTCCCTCCCCCCTTGTGGGGGAGGGACAGGGAGGGGGGCCGATGCAATTTGAAACGAAACAATTACCCCCCTCCCGGCGCCTTCGGCGCCGACCTTCCCCGCAAGCGGGGAGGTGAAGAATCTTCATCGCCTTCGCTTTGCTTCGGCGGCCGACCCTCCCCTTTCAGGGGAGGGATAGAAGTAACGGCAGGGAGCACGATGACGATCTGCTTTGCTGCAAGATCGACTTTCGGCACTGCCGTTTCGTTGAACGGCAGCATCATCGGCTCACCGCCGCCGGGCGGCGTGATCTCGATGATGTCGCCGGCGCCGAAATTATGCACGGCGTGCACGGTGCCGACTTGCGAGCCATCGGGCGTGACCGCATCGAGTCCGATCAGATCCGAATGATAGAACGTGTCGGCATCCTCGATCGCCGGCAGCCGCTCACGCGGCACGTAGAGGTCGACATTGCACAGGGCCTCCGCTGCGTTGCAGTCACCAATGCCGGCGAGCCGCGCCACGAAGTGGTCCTTGGCCGGACGGAGCGTCTCGATCTCGAACTTGCGTGCGCCGTCGGCAGTTTCCAGCGGCCCGTAATCAGCGACCGCTGCGGGATTCTCCGTGAACGACCACAGCTTCACTTCGCCGCGCACGCCATGCGCGGCTCCAATGCGTGCGACGCAAATGCGGTCTGCCACAGCGCCGCCGTGCGGGCCTTAGCTCGCGGCCGGCGCTGCCGCGGGTGCGGCGCCAGCCGCTTTCGCGGCTTCCTCAGCCTTCGCCTTGCGCTCCTTGCGCGGGATTGCTTTCTCGGGATTGTTGCGCTTCGGGCGCTTCGCGATGCCGGCTTCGTCAAGGAAGCGGAGCACGCGATCGGACGGCTGCGCGCCCTTCTTCATCCACGCCTGCACTTTTTCGAGATCGAGCTTTAATCGCTCGGTCTTTTCCTTCGGCAGCAACGGATTGAAATAGCCGAGCCGCTCGATGAAGCGGCCGTCACGGGGCGAGCGCGAGTCGGCGAGCACGATGTGGTAGAACGGCCGCTTTTTTGTTCCGGCGCGGGCCATGCGGATGACAAGAGGCATTTGCTTTTCCTTTCTGATAACGACGCCGTCATTCCGGGGCGCGTGCGTAGCACGCGAACCCGGAATCCAGAGCCAAGCGTCGCGCCCGCGTCTGGATTCCGGGCCCACGCGCTATCGCGCATGTCCCGGAATGACCGATGAGAGAAAACACGATCATTTCTTCTTCCCCAATCCCGGCGGCAGACCACCGGGCAAACCAGGAAACTTTCCGCCAAGGCCCGGCAGTCCGCCCGGCGCCCCGGGGAAATTCGGCGGCAGCTTCGGCATTCCCGGCACATTCGGCGGCAACTGGCCGCCTTGCGCCTTGGCCTGCTCGGCGAGCTTTTTCATTTCTTCCGCCGACGGCGCGCCGCCGCCGAAGCCGAACATCTGCGCAAGGCCTGCCATCGGCCCGCGTTTGGCGCCGCCCATGGCCTTCATCATGTCGCCCATGCCGCGATGCATTTTCAGAAGTTTGTTGATCTGCTCCGGTGACGTGCCGGAACCGGCGGCGATGCGCTTCTTGCGGCTCGCTTTGAGGATGTCGGGATGGCGCCGCTCTTTCGGCGTCATGGAGTCGATAATCGCGACCTGACGCTTGAGCAGCTTGTCGTCGAGTCCGGCCGCTGCGATCTGATTTTTCATTTTGGCGACGCCCGGCATCATCCCAAGGAGGCCTCCCATGCCGCCCATCGCCTGCATCTGCATCAGTTGCTCGCGCAAATCGGCAAGATCGAACGCGCCCTTGCGCATCTTCTCGGCTGCGCGCATCGCCTTTTCGGCGTCGATCGTTTCGGCGGCCTTCTCGACCAGCGACACGATGTCGCCCATGCCGAGGATGCGGCCGGCGATGCGGGCCGGATCGAAATCTTCCAGCGCGTCGAGCTTTTCGCCGGTACCGATCAGCTTGATCGGCTTGCCGGTGACAGCGCGCATCGACAGCGCCGCGCCGCCGCGTCCGTCGCCGTCGACGCGCGTGAGCACGATGCCGGTCAATCCCACGCGTTGATCGAACGAGCGCGCAAGATTGACGGCGTCCTGGCCGGTGAGCGCGTCCGCGACGAGCAGCACTTCGTGCGGATTGGAGGCCTGCTTTACGTCCGCCGCTTCGCTCATCATCGCTTCATCGAGCGTCGTGCGGCCTGCGGTATCGAGCAGCACCACGTCGTAGCCGCCGAGACGGCCGGCTTCGAGCGCGCGCTTGGAAATCTGTGCCGGCTGTTGGCCTTCGATCACCGGCAGCGTGTCGATGCCGGTTTCGCGGCCAAGCACGGCAAGTTGCTCCATGGCGGCCGGCCGCCGCACGTCGAGCGAAGCCATCAAGACCTTGCGTTTTGCGCGATCGGCAAGACGTTTGGCGAGCTTCGCGGTGGTCGTGGTTTTGCCGGAACCTTGCAGCCCAACCATCATGATGGCGACGGGTGGAGCGGCGTTGAGATCGACCGTCTGCCCGGCGGCTCCGAGCGTCTGCACGAGCTGGTCGTGCACGATCTTGACGACCATCTGCCCCGGTGTGACCGACTTCAGGACTTCGACGCCGATGGCGCTTTTTTTCACGTTGTCGGTGAAGGCGCGCGCGACATCGAGCGCCACGTCGGCCTCGAGCAAGGCGCGGCGTACCTCGCGCATCGCCGCGTCGACGTCGGCTTCGCCCAGCGCCCCGCGGCGCGTGAGCCGATCGAGAATGCCGCCAAGTTTTTCCGACAGCGTGTCGAACATCGCACAACCTCGTTCTGAGGAGCGTGCGCAGCACGCGTCTCGAACGACGAGGTCCCTCAGTTGGGCTCATCCTTCGAGACGCCGCCTTCGGCGGCTCCTCAGGATGAGGCCTGGAAAAACACCTTTGCGCCCGAGGGCGCATCGCGCTGTCGGGCGGTTGCCTCCGGTCTCTTGCGACCGGTCGGCGGGAACTTGAGCTTCAGGTCTTTAAGCGAAGACGGCGCAACCTATGGATGCCCACCCGGTAAGTCAACCGGGAGAAACGGTCAGCGGTTGAGTTCGTAACTGACGGTTACCAGGACGCGCAGCGTCTGTTCGCCGGGCGCAACCGGAACGGCGCCGGCCCGCATCGCCTGCATCGGGCGCGGCGGCGGCGATGCGCCTTCGTCGGTAATGGCGACGGCGGACCCAAGCTTGACGCCGGCGGCCTTTGCATAAATCTCAGCCTTGCGGTGCGCGTCGGCGATTGCATCGGCGCGCGCCTGGTCGAGCAGGCTTGAGCGGCGCGAAACCAAAAATTCGATACCGGACATTTCATTGGCGCCGGCGGCGATGGCGTGATCGACGATGGTGGCGAGATTGGAAATGGTGCGGATTTGCAGGGTGACCTGGTTTGTGGCCTGGAAGCCGGTCAGTCGCGCCGTGCCGGTCTTGCTCTGATCGTATTGCGGCTGCAAGGAGAGCTGCGAAGTTTCGATATCGCGCTCCGACAAACCGGCGTTTTTGATAGCGGCAATGACGGCCGTCATCGTCTTGGCATTGGCATTACTCGCGTCACGCGCGTTCTTGCCCTGGCTGCTCACGCCAATGCGCACAACGGCCATATCGGGCGCGACGGCGACGCTGGCCTCGCCGGTAACCGTCACCAGCTTATCGACAGCGTTGGCACGGCCAAGCGGAACGATAGCGGCGATTGCAAACGCCAGGAGCGGGACAAGAAGCCGAATTCGGGACATGAAACTAATTTACCGGAACGTAGACATTGACCACCAGATGGTCGGGATCGGATTTTTCCAGATCCGAGAGATATTCCTCGATGAAAAGGTTTTTCGCCTCGAGCTGCTTGTCGTCAAGGTAATTGGCGATGGCTTCATAGGTCGAATCCATCGCATCGTACGAGCCGCGGTGCACGAACTTCAGCGCCTTGCCCGCCGGCGACTTGCCGACGGCAATATTTCCCGTCGGAGGCTCTTTCGGTGCCTGCGCGATCGGAAGCGCCGCATCGAAGGCAAAGCCCTTGTCGTCGGTCGAAGTATAGATCGTCATGGGAGCGCCGGCGGGCGCAATGCCCTGCTTTTGCAGATATTGGTTAAGCGTTTTGAACGCGCTTACCAGCGCCGGAAGTGCATTGTCCCAGCTTGCGCTTCCCTTCACATAGATGATGGTTTTCTCCGCCAGAACGGTCGGTTCGCCAAAGGCATCGCCGGGCTTCAGGTCGCCGGGCACATTCTGATCGGCCCGCGGCGCATGCTCGGCGTCCTGCGCCCGCAGAGGCAGGCTCGCTAATGCGAGCATGGCAAACAGGGCGGCCCGGCCAAGAAGGCGGCGCGGCATACGTTTTCTCCACATTGAGGCGCCGTGCCTGACGGATCGCAGCGGCGTATCCGGCCACCGTAGCATGCCCCTTGGCCGCGGGGTGCAAATTCGCCATATAAACCGGGCGAAACTCGGGCCGGACAATGCCAGCGCTTGCCAACTACCCCTTCGTCAAGATGAACGGCATCGGCAACGAAATCGTCGTTGTCGACATGCGCCGCGGCGGCGCGCCGATCGCCGGCGATGAAGCGCGCGCGGCCGCAAGACCCGAAGGCGCTCCCTACGATCAGCTGATGGCGCTTTATCCGCCGCGCACGCCGGGCACGGATGCGTTCGTGCGCATTTACAACAACGACGGCTCGGAGGCGGGCGCTTGCGGCAACGGCATGCGTTGCGTTGCCGATATCGTTTCGCGGGAAAGCGGCAAGGACGCGCTCACCTTCGAAACGACGGCGGGCGTTCTGAATTGCTGGAAAGGGGACGGCGGACTGTTCACGGTCGATATGGGCGCGCCGCATTTCAAGTGGAACGAGATTCCGCTCGCGGAGGAGTTTCGCGATACGCGCGCGATCGAGTTGCAGATTGGGCCGATCGACAAGCCGATCCTGCATTCGCCCTCGGCGGTGAACATGGGCAATCCGCACGCGATCTTCTGGGTCGATGACGTCAATGCCTACGATCTCGAGCGCTTCGGGCCGCTCCTGGAGAATCACCCGATCTTTCCGGATCGCGCCAACATCACGCTGGCCCACATCGTCGACCGCGATCACATCACCATGCGCACCTGGGAACGCGGCGCCGGCTTGACACGGGCCTGCGGCTCGGCAGCGTGCGCCACGGCAGTCGCGGCTACGCGATTGAAGCGCGCCAATCGGAATGTTGAGATGACCCTGCCCGGGGGCACACTCGGAATCGAATGGCGCGAGCGCGACGACCATGTGCTGATGACCGGCACGGCCACGTTTGAATATGAAGGCAGGTTCGATCCGGCGCTGTTCGCGTCGGTGGCGTAATCATGAGCGTCGAGGTCGTCACCTTCGGCTGCCGTCTCAACGCGTTCGAATCCGAGGTGATCGCGCGCGAGGCCGAGAGCG
This sequence comes from Pseudolabrys sp., assembly GCA_036278575.1. GTDB lineage: Bacteria > Pseudomonadota > Alphaproteobacteria > Rhizobiales > Xanthobacteraceae > Pseudolabrys. The sequence goes on from DASUKT010000389.1 coordinate 7,528, forward strand.
CCGGACTCAAACAGACCATCGTCATCAATAGCTGCGCCGTCACCAACGAGGCGGTAGCGCAGGCGCGGCAGCAGATCCGCCGGCTGAAGCGCGAGCGCCCCGGCGCCCGGATCGTCGTCACCGGCTGCGCCGCGCAGACGCAGAGCGCGATGTTTGCGGCGATGGCCGAAGTCGATC
>DASUKT010000390.1:0-5708 GCA_036278575.1 Pseudolabrys sp.
GCCGGCGCCGATCATGACGCCATGACGAATTTTCGGATGACGGTCCTCATTTTCCTTGCCGGTGCCGCCGAGCGTCACGTCATGCAGGATGGAAACGTCATCTTCGATCACCGCAGTTTCACCGACGACCAGACCGGTCGCGTGATCGAGGAAAATGCCGCGCCCGATGCGCGCGGCCGGATTGATGTCACACTGAAAGACGGACGAGGCGCGGCTTTGCAGATACATGGCAAAGTCCTTGCGGCCTTTACCCAAAAGCCAGTGCGCCAAGCGATAGGTCTGGATTGCGTGAAAGCCCTTGTAATAGAGGACGGGCTCCATGAAGCGCTGGGTCGCCGGATCGCGATCGACAGTGGCTACGATGTCGGCACGGAAAGAATCGCCGATCGAAGGTTGATCCTCGATGGCATCGTTATAGGCCTGCCGAATGAGGTCGCCCGATACGTCCGAGTGACCGAGCCGCTCGGAGACGCGATGGATTACTGCGGCTTCAAGCGTGTCATGGTGCAGAATGTTCTCATAAATGAAGGTTGCAAGCTCCGGCTCGCGGCGTGCAGCGTCTTCCGCTTCGGCACGGATGCGCCGCCAAACCGGATCGACTTTGTCGAGCCCGTGAGCCGATTTCACCTGCTGCTTGGCCATCAACCTTTACTCCGCACGCCGATAAGTGATTTCCAGATAGGCCTTGTAGCACAATTTATTAGAGGGGGCTTAAGCCCTTGAACTCGCAAGGCGCATGGCTCGTCTGCACCCCGCGAACGCTCAGGGACGCGCGTTAAGGAAGTCAAGAACGCCGGCTTTGAAAATCTTGTCGCCGACCGCCAGCATGTGGTCACGGCCTTCAATGTTCAGCACGTGCGCGCCGGGAATAAGTGCTGCGAGCGGCGGCGCCGCGCCGGCAACGGTATCCTTCGTGCCGACCGCAACCAGCAGCGGCACCTTGATCGCGCCAGCTTGCTCGCGCGTCATCACCTGCCGCGAACCGCGGATGCAAGCGGCCAGCGCTTTCAGATCGGATTTGGTCTGCTGCGCAAACGAGCGGAACATGTGACCTATCGGATCAGTCACATCGTCAAGCGACGGCGCTTCCAACGCTTCGGCGATATTCGCCGGAAGCCCCGCGCCATCGACCAGCCGGATGCCGATGCCGCCGAGAATGGCGGAGCGCACGCGATCCGGATGATCGAGCGCCAGAAACGCGGTGATGCGCCCACCCATCGAGTAACCCATGACATCGGCGCGCGCGAGGCCGAGATGATCGAGCAGCGCCCGCACATCATCGACCATGAGACCGATGTGATAATCCGCCGGATCGTAGAGCTTGCTCGATTGCCCATGGCCGCGATTATCGAGGGCGATCACGCGCCGGCCAGCGCGCGTCAGTGTCGTCACCCAATTCGGGAAAACCCAATTGACGTCCTTGTTGGAGGCAAACCCGTGCACCAGCACGATCGGCTCGCCCTCCCCCTCGTCGAGATACGCGATCTCGACGTTCCCATTCCTGAAACTTGCCATGCGGGGCGTATCTAGCAGCGCGCGACACCGGCGGTAAAGTACGCCAGCCGGCGCGCCTTGCGGCGGCGAATGATGCGCAGGGTGATGCGCTCGGTTGCGCGTTTCAAAGAAACGATGAAGCCGAGCACCGTGAGTAGCGCAGCGAAAATCCACGCGGCCAGATCGAAAGCCGCAAAGGTCAGCGCGATAGCGCCACGCCCCAGAATTTTCAGGATCGCGCGCGTCTTGCCTCCTTCTTTTTCGGCAAGCCGCGCCAGAAGCGACATATCGCGCGGCGTCTCGGCCATTTTGAGTGCGTCGAATGCGGCACGCGTGCCGGCTTTCGATTGGACGCGTCCGGCAGCGCGCGCCAGCTGCAACAAGCCACCTGCGCGGTCCACCTTCACCGCCTCGCGCGCGCCGCGCTCCGCCAGGCCGGCTTCACTCAACGATACTTTCGTTAGCTTCGCCTCTCCATTGCTTGCAGCACGGCGCAACAGGCGGCCGATAGTGCCGGCAAGATCTGCGCCGAGCCTGCCGGTTTTGCGCGCGGCCTTGACCATCGAGATGCCGACGCGTGCCGGCGCCGTGAGTCCGCCGCTGGCATAGGTCCCGGCCGTGATGGCAATCCCGGCGGCTGCTAATCCCAAGAGCAACTCGTCGGCATGTTCGCCGCGTGCAAGTCGCGTGCCCTCGCGCGCCGCGTCGCGCAGATCGCCGAAGACGAAAAAGTCACCTGTCACCGTGCCGGCAAGGCTCATCCCATCGTTGGGCTCACCGGTGATGAAGCCGCGCACAAATCGCTTTGCCTTGGCCATGCTCGACGTTGCGTCGGTAACAGCGGCATTCACCTTTGCCTCGAGAACGGGATCGACGCTCACCTGCCGATCGTGGGCAAGCTCAACGATACTCTCGGCAAGATCGGGATCATTGGCAGCAAGGGCGACCTCGATTTCCTTTTGCGCACGGGCGGCATCGAACGTCCGCTTCAGCCCGTAGTCCGCGATGCGCACCGGATCGTCACTTGTCACAAGGGCATAAGCTTTCATCCCCCGCGGCGCCGCAAAAAGGGCAAGCGCCGTGCAGGCCGCGATCGCCAAAATCGAAAAGCCAATGTCGAGCCGACTCATATGACCGCAACGCCCCCCGCAGGACCAATCGCCAGAGCTTCGCGCCGGCAATAAGGCGGCACACACATTTGTCCTTGGCACGCGCACGATTCACTAGGAATTCGGAGTTCCGGCAGCTATTGTCCGCGCCGTTCGGCAGCCGGCCTGCCGTTTCAACAGGAATTGCGAACATGACGGAGCACATCGTTCCTCACTTTCACAATGACCCAGGCGTGCCGATGATCGAGATCGGCGCCAAGGAGTTCATGTGCGTCGGCGCGGTGCCTCCGAACGATCATCCGCACGTTTATCTCGACATGGGGGACGAAAAGGAAATCATCTGCCCCTATTGTTCCACGCTTTACCGGCATGACCCTTCGCTCGACCCGCACGCCGCGCGTCCCGCCGAGTGCGCCCTGCCGCAGACCGCCGCCGCCTGAGGGCGGAGGGGGCGGACATTGGCGTCGCAACGCCCCGTCATCATCGCGGGCGCCGGCATTGCCGGACTGACGGCGGCGCTCGCGCTCTCGAAGCGCGGTTTGCCGACGCTGGTCCTCGAGCAAGCCGGCCGCCTTGAGGAAATCGGCGCCGGTATTCAATTGTCGCCCAATGCCGCGCGTGTGCTGATCGACCTCGGCTTGCGCGATCGTCTGGAAATGCGCGCCATCGTCCCCGACGCCATCCGCGTGATGGCCGGCAGAACCGCGCGGCAGATCGTGCGCATCCCTTTGGGGAAAAACATCGAGCAGCATTACGGTGCGCCCTATTGGACGATGCATCGCGGCGAGCTGCAAACCGTTCTCCTGCAAGCAGCCGAAGCGGATCAAAATATCGTCCTGAGGCTCGGTGCACGTTTTGAGGACTTCGCCAAGGACAAAGGCGGCGTGGCCGTGCGAAGCCGGACCGGGTCGCAGATCGCCGACGAACATGGCGTCGCGCTGATCGGCGCTGACGGCCTGTGGTCGCGTGTGCGCGACCGCCTGCGGCGGGAGCGCCCTCCACGCTTTCGCCACCGCACCGCCTGGCGCGCGCTGCTGCCGAGCCATCACGCGGCGGCGCAATGGCAAGAGCCCGTCATTCATCTATGGCTTGGGCAAGACGCTCATCTCGTGCATTACCCGGTTAAGGGCGGGGCTCTTATCAACATGGTGGCGATCGTGCGTGACGAATGGCGCGCCGAAAGCTGGAGCGCGCCCGGTGATCCCGCGGAGATTTTGCGCCACTTCGCGCGCTGGGCCTGGTCGGAAAAAGCGCGCGCGCTGATTGCTGCGCCCGAGCGCTGGCAGAAATGGGCGCTGCATGACCGGCGCGGCGGCGTACCCACCGGCAGCGGCGCGGTCACGTTGATCGGGGATGCCGCCCACCCGATGCTGCCGTTCCTTGCGCAAGGCGCGGGCATGGCAATCGAAGATACCGCAGTGCTGGCCGATACACTGGCGAACAATCTCGACAATCCGCGCAAAGCCCTGCGCGCCTATGAGCGCGAGCGGCGCGCCCGCACCGCCTTGGCGCAGAAAGCGTCGCGCCGCCAGGGCCGCATCTACGGGCTGAGCGGGCCGGAAGCGCTCATCCGCAATCTCGTCATACGCGCGATGGGTGGCGAGCGGCTGCTCGAACGTTACGATTGGCTCTACAAATGGCAGCCGCCGTCGTAGAAGAGGTTGAAAGCCGGCGCAGACCGGCCCTGAGGGAGGATAAGTCCATGCTATTTCCGAGCAGCATCGCCGGCAGCTTGCCAAAACCCGCCTGGCTCGCGGAACCGAACAAGCTTTGGCCGAAATGGCGGCTTTCCGGCGCGGAGCTCGCGCGGGGCAAGCTCGACGCGACGCTGCTCGCCATCAAATTGCAGGAAGACGCCGGCATCGACATCGTCTGCGACGGCGAGATGTCACGCGAGCATTTCGTGCACGGCTTTCTCGAATTCGTCGATGGCATCGACTTTGAGAACAAGGTCGAGATGGGTATCCGGGCCAATCGCTACAAAGCGATGGTGCCGACCGTGCGCAGCGCGGTGACGCTCAAGAGCCGCGTGCATGCCACCGAAACGCGCCTTGCCCGCGCGCACACGAAAAAGAAGCTGAAGATCACCCTTCCCGGCCCAATGACGATCGCCGACACGATCGCCGACTCCTATTACGGCGACAAGGTGAAGATGGCGATGGCGTTTGCCGGCCTGCTCAATGAGGAAGCGCGCGCGCTGCAAGCCGACGGCGTCGACGTGATCCAGTTCGACGAGCCTGCGTACAACGTGTTCATGAACGAGGTTCCCGGCTGGGGGGTCGACACGCTGCATCGCGCGATCGACGGCCTCACCTGCGAGACCGCCGTGCACATCTGCTACGGCTACGGCATCAAGGCCAATATCGACTGGAAGAACAACCTCGAGGGCGAGTGGCGGCAATACGAGAAATTTTTCCCCGCGCTCGCCAAGAGCCGCATCGGCGGCGTGTCGCTTGAAGCGATTCACTCCCGCGTACCGATGAAGCTGCTTGCCTTGCTCGAAGGCAAGAACGTGCTGCTTGGCGTCATCGACGTCGCGACCGACAAAGTCGAACCGCCGGAGGAAGTCGCGGCCGTCATCGGTGAAGCGCTGAAATACGTACCGAAGGAACGCATCGTCGCCTGCACGAATTGCGGCATGGCGCCGATGCGCTTTGATATCGCGGTGGCGAAACTTGATGCGCTCGGCAAGGGCGCGCAGCTGGCGCGGGAGAAGTTTAGGTGACTCGCCACCGTCATGCCCGGGCTTGACCCGGGCATCCATGAGGCCTCGCGACACAACAAATTTTACGTTCGACCGTGCTCGTTGACATTCAACATGGATTGCGGGGTCAAGCCCGGCAATGACAGTGGGTAGGCTTCAATTCGAAAGAGCAAGCCTGAAAGAGTCACCTTCCCGCCCGGCCCATCACATCCATCAGTTCCGCCACCTTGCGGCACTGGTCGGCCTTGTCGCCACTCGAAATCGCGTGCTCGACGCAATGCGCGACGTGATCGCGCAGGATTTCCTCTTCGGCGCGCCGTAGCGCAGCGCGCACCGCCGCGATCTGCGTGACGATGTCGATGCAGTAGCGGTCCTCCGCCACCATGCGCGAAAGCCCACGC
>DASUKT010000391.1:0-4582 GCA_036278575.1 Pseudolabrys sp.
CGCGAGCTTGCCGGGTGGCTCTAGGGCAAGGCCCCGCATCAACGTCTCGTTAACCATCAACGTTTTAATTTCGTTAACCAAGTCTGCCGGCGAGCGGCGGCATTTTCCTTTCGGGGAATGCGCCGGTGCCCTCGCGCCTGCGGGCTCACGTGCGTTGCGTTCGTTCCCGGTCCGCGGGCTTGCACCGAGGAGGAATTCAACTGCCGCCGCGCTTACCTCATCGCCGACTTGCTGCAATCGCCGGCGCATTGTTCGCGGCGAGCGCGATGTTTTGGCGCTGCGCGGCGGTCGCACAAACGGTAGCGCCTCCGTTCCAGAACCCGCTGCCAGCCCAGGACAACAACGGCAATCAAAGTAATCCGCCGCCTTTCCAACGGTTTCGACGGCAAGCGCCCGCCGAATTCGGCCCGCCGTCATCGGCCTTCGTGCCGCCGGCAAACGGTGCCGGCGACACGGGTTTCGATTCGACGAACGCGCGCAACAAGCGTCGGGACACGTCGCAAAGGCCAAAGGCGCAGTCCAATATCTTTGCGATCGAGCCGCCTTTACAGGCGCCGGGTGGTACCCCCCCGAGGCAAACTCCGCCGCCGGCATCCGCCAGTGGTGCGAATGCGTCCTTTGCGGCAGCCGGCCAGCCGGGCCAGCCTCCGGTTGAAATCGGCCCGGTCAGGAAACCGCCCAAGAAGCGCAAATCCGGTGAGGACGATCCCTATGCGCCGCTTGGTGTGCGGGCCGGCTCATTCCTGCTTTATCCGGCTATCGAGTTGATCGGCGGCCGCGATTCCAATCCCGGCCGCGTCGAGAACGGGCGCGGGGCATGGCTTTACACGCTCGCGCCGGAGCTGCTGGCCCGCTCCGATTGGTCCCGGCACGAATTGAAGGCCGAGCTGCGCGGCAGCTACACCGGCTACTCGCCCGACGAGACGCCGACGCTCAGCCGTCCGTATTTCAACGGCAAAATCGACGGCCGCATTGACGTAAGGCACGATACGAACATCAATCTCGGCACGCGCGTGCTGGTTTCGACCGACAATCCGGGGAGCCCGAATCTGCAGGCGGGCCTTGCGAAGCTGCCGGTCTATACGACCTTCGGCGGCAATGCCGGTCTCGCACATCGGTTCAATCGATTTGAGCTTTCCGCCAATCTCGATGCCGAGCGCACCGAGTATCAGCACTCCGTGCTCACCGACGGCACCACCGCCAGCAACAAGGACCGTGACTACGATCAGGTCGGCGGTACGCTGCGGGGAAGTTACGAGCTTTTACCTGGCGTGAAACCGTTTGTCGAAGCCGGCGCCGATACGCGCACGCACGATCTGGAAACGGATTTCTCCGGATTCAGGCGCGACTCGAAAGGCCTTGTCGGCAAGGCCGGCTCCAGCTTCGAGCTGACGCGGCAGCTTACGGGCGAAATTGCCCTCGGCTATCTGAGGCGCACGTACGATGACCCACGTCTGCCCGATCTCGAAGGTTTCATCGGCCAGGGATCATTGACGTGGGCGGCGACCGCGCTGACCTCGGTGAAGATGACGGCGGCTTCGACAGCGGGCGAATCCACCATCCCCGGCGTGTCGGGCATCCTCTATCGCGATCTCGGCTTGCAAGTCGATCATGCCTTGCGGCGCTGGCTCATCTTCACGGCGAAAGCGGGTATTGGGTTCGACGAATATGTCGGCGACATCAGGCGTGACAAACGCTTCTCGCTTGGCGCAGGACTCACCTACAAGTTCAACCGCGAAGTCCAGGTCAAAGGCGAAGTGCAGGAAAACTGGTTACACTCGAACGTTTCCGGCAACGATTACAACGCGACCATTTTCCTGCTTGGCTTGCGCTTGCAGCGCTGAGATTTCGTTGCGCTATGGCTTGAGCATCTGCACAAGCTCGGCGCGCAGAGCAGGGGCGATGTCCTTGCGTTCGAGCGCATAGGCGACATTGGCCGTCAGAAAACCGATTTTTGAGCCGCAATCGAAGCTGCGGCCCTCGAATTTCAATCCATAGAACGGCTGCGTACGCGCAAGCTGCACCATCGCGTCGGTGAGTTGGATCTCGCCGCCCGCGCCTGCGGCCTGCTTCGACAACACGCCGAAAATTTCCGGCTGCAAAATGTAGCGGCCGGTAATGCTGAGATTGGATGGCGCGTCGGCTGCCTTCGGCTTCTCGACCATCTGCGTGATCCCAAAGGCTTTCCCTTTGCTCGGCCCCACGCCGACGATGCCGTACATATGCACGCGGTCGACCGGGACTTCTTCCACGGCGATGACGTTGGCCTTGTCCTCAAGTTTTTCAGCGGCGTCGATCATCTGCGCGAGACAGCCGCGCGGGTGCTGCACCAGCACATCCGGCAGCAGCACCGCGAACGGCTCGTTGCCGACCAGTTCGCGCGCGCACCAGACGGCATGGCCGAGCCCGAGCGGCGACTGCTGACGGGTGAAACTGGCGGTACCGGCTTCCGGCAGGTCGCCAGCGAGAAGGGTCAACTCGGACTTTTTGCCGCGCTCGTTCAGTGTTGCCTCAAGCTCGAACTGGCGGTCGAAATGGTCCTCGATGATGCCCTTCTGGCGTCCTGTGACGAAAATAAGGTCCTCGATTCCGGCCTGCCGCGCTTCGTCAACGACGTGCTGGATGAGCGGCCGGTCGACGATCGGCAGCATCTCCTTGGGCATGGCTTTGGTCGCCGGCAGGAAGCGGGTTCCAAGGCCGGCGACGGGAAAAACGGCTTTGCGGATACGACTCATGCGTGATTTCTGCGGTTGGGCTCCCCAGCCCGGCACCTCAGCAAAAAGCACGGACCGGCCCCTTCGGTCCAGATCGACGTTATGGCGCCTCATTAACGCTGTCGAAACGTTCTCAGGGCACCCATAGCGGGCATCGCCTACGTTTTCGGGGAACGAGGGGTCGCGATGGCGGGGTCCGGCAAAATCATCGGCGGCTTTTTAATCGCGGCATGGGCCGTGGCGGGCGCGGAGGTTGGCCTCTGCCAGGAACGCCACGCGTCCAACGACTTTCCGACCGGCACGATTTCCCAGCCATCGGCGAGGGTGCAAAAACCGGTCTGGAGCGGTCTTTCGGGTTCTTCGGGCGATCCTTCGATGACGGTGCAGGCTATTCGTGCGGCGGCTGCCGACTTCCCTAATTGCATTGAACGTTTGTGGCCGGCGGCGGCGCGCCGCGGCATTTCGCGCGCGACGTTCCGCACCTATGCCGAGCGGCTCACGCCGGATCTGCGCATCATGGATCTGCTCGATGCGCAACCCGAGTTCACGAAAACGTTCTGGGATTATCTCGACCTGCTGGTCACCGACGCGCGCATCGAGAAAGGCCGCGAGTTATTGCAGAAATACGACCGCACGTTCGACGCTGTGGAGCGCGCGTACGGCGTCGACCGCTATGTCATCGCGGCGATCTGGGGCATCGAAACAAATTACGGCACGCTCGGCGGCGAGCGGCCGGTCGTGCGTTCGACTGCTACGCTTGCCTGTGTCGGCCGCCGGCAGCGTTACTTCCGCGACGAGTTTCTGGCTGCGCTGGAAATTCTGCAACACGGCGACATTCGGCCCGATCGCCTGATCGGCTCATGGGCGGGCGCATTCGGTCCGACGCAATTCATGCCGACCGCATTCAAGCACTACGCGGTCGATTTCGACCATGACGGACGGCGCGACGTTGTCGATTCGATTCCAGATGTGATCGCTTCTACCGCCAATAACCTGAAAAAAGACGGATGGGTCAGCGGCGAGACCTGGGGTTACGAAGTCGTCGTCCCGGCCACGTTCGATTTCAGGTTGGCCGGAAGCTCCCACACGATGACACTGCGCGATTGGCAACGCGCCGGAATCGTGCGGCCCGGCCATCGGTTATTTCCGCGGCCGGACGATCGCGCCTATCTGCTCGTGCCAGCGGGTGTGCAGGGGCCCGGCTTCCTGATGCTCACGAACTTCCGTGTCATCATGAAATACAATCCCGCCGAAGCCTATGCGCTCGCAATCGGCCATCTCGCCGATCGGCTTCGCGGAGGCGGGCCGTTCGTGCAACAGTGGCCACGCTACGAGCGGGTGCTCTCGCGTGACGAACGGCTCGAGCTGCAAGAGTTGCTGGCGCGCCGTGGTTACGACATCGAGGCTGACGGCCGTTTTGGCGCCCGCACGCGAGCGGCAATCCGGGACTTTCAGGCGAGCGCCGGCGTCGTGCCGGACGGGTTTGCGTCTGCAACGGTGCTCAACCGGCTGCGCAGGCAATGACGCACTGTGGCTGAAATTTACCTGATTTCAGTGGCTTAGCGGAAGCGACCGCTATCTTCGAGTTGACATTTTTGTCGTGCTAATGGCTCCATGGCGTGGAGCCTATGGCGTGAATCGGCGCTGAGACAGGCCGCTCGATATTGAGTTTGCATTTTCCGATGAGAGCGAGACGCAAATTCGCAGGTGTGACGATCGGCGTAGCTCTGCTCGCCGCGCTCGAGCTCATTTGCGTTGCCGCATTCGAGATGGCATCGACGACGGCTGCCGACGCGCAGCGCTATTATTACGACGACCGCTATCCAAGTCATCCGCGGCCGCGCTCGGGCGGCGGCTTTTTCGAGCGT
>DASUKT010000392.1:0-18426 GCA_036278575.1 Pseudolabrys sp.
ATCTGGGGTGCGGAAGGCATGAGCCTGCCGCTGCCGTCGTGGCTCAACACTGCGATCCAGATTTTCCCCGGCTTCTATTATTCGGCCTACAAATTCTCGATCATTGTGGTGGCGCTGGCGGTCGCGGCATTTCTCTATTTCCTCGTCATGCGCACGCGCATCGGGATGCTGATCCGCGCCGGCGCGTCCAATCGCGAAATGGTTGGCGCGCTCGGCGTCAATATCAAGCTCTTGTTCACGCTGGTGTTCGGGCTCGGCGCAGCGCTCGCAGGCCTCGCGGGGCTGATGCAAGCGCCGATCCTCACCGTCCAGATCGGCATGGGCGAGAACATTCTCATTCTCGCTTTCGTCATCACGGTTATCGGCGGCATCGGCTCGATCCGCGGCGCGTTCGTCGCCGCCATTCTGGTCGGTCTTATCGACACGCTGGGCCGTTCCTATCTCACTGACGTCTTGCAGGCGGTCCTGTCGAAAAACGCTGCGGCTACAGCCGCGCCGGCGCTCTCCTCGATGTTGATCTATCTGCTGATGGCAGTCGTCCTCGTGGTCCGTCCCGAAGGGCTGTTCTCTGCGGCCGGCAACAAATGAAAAAAGGATTCGACGCGCGGACGATCTTTGTTGTGGCGTTGCTCGCCACCTTGGCCTTGCTGCCGATCTACTCCGCGCTGAGCGGCGATCGTTTCATCGTTACCTTGTTCACGCGCATCCTCATCCTTGGGCTGGCGGCGACGAGCCTCAATCTCATTCTCGGCTACGGCGGCATGATGAGTTTCGGGCACGCCGCCTATCTCGGCATCGGCGGTTACGCCGTCGGCATGCTGGCGCACGAAGGCATCTATTCCGGCTTCGTGCAGTGGCCGGTGGCGCTCGGAGCGTCCGCACTGTTCGCGCTCGTGATCGGCGCACTGTCGCTGCGCACGCGTGGCGTTTATTTCATCATGATCACGCTCGCCTTCGCGCAGATGGCCTATTACGTCATTGCGGGCCTGGCGCGTTACGGCGGCGACGACGGGCTGACCATCTACAGACGCAGCCAGTTCGGCTTACTCAATCTGTCGAACAAGATTGCGTTTTATTACGTCTGTCTCGCGCTGCTGCTCGCCTGCATTTATCTCGTCTGGCGCATCGTCAACTCGCGTTTCGGCATGGTCATTCAGGGCGCGCGCTCGAACGACCTGCGCATGCGCGCCATCGGCTTCCCGACCTATCGCTACAAGCTCGTGTGCTTCGTCATCGCCGGCACGATGGGCGGACTTGCCGGCGCGTTGCTCGGCAACCATACCGATTTCGTCAGCCCGGCGATGATGTACTGGACACGATCCGGCGATCTGATCGTCATGGTCGTGCTCGGCGGCATGGGCTCGACCTTCGGCCCGCTGATTGGCGCCGTCGCGCTGCTTGTGCTGGAGGAGGCGCTCTCTGGAATCACCGAATACTGGCAGATCATTCTCGGCCCGCTGCTGCTACTCGTGGTGCTATTCGCACGCGGCGGCATCGACGGCTTGCTTGCAAGGGTGCGTCATGGCTGACGCGCTTTTGCAGGTGCAAGGATTGTCCAAACGGTTCGGTGGCATCCTCGCAACCGACAATTTGTCGCTCGCAATCGCACAAGGCGAGTTGCACGCCATCATCGGCCCGAACGGCGCCGGCAAGACCACGCTCATCGCGCAGCTTGCCGGACAACTCGCGCATGACGCCGGGCGCATCGAATTCAACGGCGACGACATCGGCGTTTTGCCGATGTACCGGCGCAACCAACTCGGTCTGGCACGTTCCTTCCAGATCACGTCGCTGTTTCTGGATTTGAGCGTGTTCGACAACGTGCTTCTTGCCGTGCAAGCGCACGCGGGGCATTCGTTTCGTTTCTGGCGTCCTGCACGCCATGAGCCGGAATTGCGCGATCCTGCACTTGCGGCGCTTGATCGGGCCGGCTTGTCGGCGCGCGCCGCGCTTCCGGCCTCCGCTTTAAGTCACGGGGAACACCGCCTGCTTGAGCTGGCGATGGCGCTCGCCGGCAAGCCGCGCATGCTGCTGCTCGATGAGCCGATGGCAGGCCTCGGGCCTGAGGAATCCGCACGCATGGTGACGATGCTGCGTGCGCTGAAAAGCGAGCAGACAATTCTGCTGGTCGAGCACGACATGGAGGCCGTGTTTGCGCTGGCCGACCGGATCACCGTGCTTGTCTATGGCCGCGTGATTGCCACGGGCAGTCCGCAAGAAATCCGCGCCAACGCGCAAGTGCGCGACGCCTATCTTGGCGAAGCTGACGTCGCGGGAGCGGGCCGTGGCTGAGCCTTTGCTCGAAGTGGACGCGATCGAAACCTGCTACGGCCTCAGCCAGGTGCTGTTCGGAATTTCGCTTTCCATCGCGCCCGGCGAGATCGTGACACTGATGGGCCGCAACGGCATGGGCAAGACCACGACCGTGCGCTCGATCATGGGGCTGACGCCTGCGCGCGCCGGCGCCATTCGTCTCGCCGGCGAGGACATTCGCACGCTGCCGGCCTACAAAATCGCCAAGCGCGGCATCGGATTAGTGCCTGAAGGGCGGCAGATATTTCCAAATCTTTCGGTGCGCGAGAATCTGGTGGCGACCGCTGCCGGCGCGGGCGCCTGGACGCTCGCCAAAGTCTATGAGCTTTTTCCGAGCCTCTCGTCGCGGGAAGCCAGCATGGGAAATCAGTTGTCGGGCGGCGAGCAGCAGATGCTGGCGATCGGCCGCGCGCTGATGACCGATCCGCGTTTGCTCATCTTGGATGAGGCGACCGAAGGGCTTGCGCCGTTGATCCGCGCGGAAATCTGGCGTTGCCTGGCTTGGCTGAAGCGCGAGGGACTTTCGATTCTGGTGATCGACAAGAACGTCGCGGCGCTGACGCAGATCGCCGACCGGCATTTCCTGATCGAACGCGGCCGCGTTGTGTGGACGGGTTCATCGGCCGAGCTCGCAGCCGCGCCCGACGTGCAGCACCGCTATCTCGGCGTGTAGCGGGCCGCCGCCGCTTGCTTGTCGCGGCGTCCCCACGGAACCATCGCCCAGATGCGTTCGTGGAAATAATAAAGCGTGATCTTGGTCATCAACTCGGTTGCGGCGATCGAGCCGGCGATTTTCAGATGGCCGGTCAGAACGTAGCTGATGATGAAGGTATCGATCGAGCCGGTGGCTCTCCAGGTGATTGCCTTGACGAGGGAACGAGAATGCCCTTCCGATCCCCAAAACCAGCTCATCACGGCCCCACACGTTCGTTGCACTAAGCCGAGTTTACAGTGCGCGCGCTTGCCGTGTCATTGCATTTGGCCGGTATGAGCGAAAATCAAAAAATTTTAAGCCGCAGCTCTCGCCGGATAATCGTCTCGTGCTGCAACGGCTGTAATCTGCAAAATATTATTCCGCTTGATCGGCGACAATTATGCCCGCGGAGCAACGTGCTCGGCGTTCAAGCGGTCCGGATTTTGCCGGGATGTCGGCCCGCCCGCTGCGGCAGGATCAGAATGCAGCCGATAATAAAGACGGCAATCATCGCCGAGGCGAGCGGGCGACTCAAATTAAGCCCGCCGTGGCTAATGGGTTTGTCGAGCAGGTCGCCGAGCGTAGCGCCGAGCGGGCGGGTGAGAATGAACGCGGCCCAAAACAGAACAACGCGTGAAACGTTCGTCCGGTAATAAACGGCGGCGAGCACCGCGAGGCCGGCGCCAAAGACAAGGGCGCCGCCTTCATATCCAAACCCGCCAGTGTCGGCCAGCCAGTCGCCCAGCGCGGTGCCTAGCGTTTGCGAGAACGTGATCGCGGCCCAGTAGAACGCTTCGACTTTTGGTGATGTCACGGTGTTTACCGAAATCGTTCCTTGCGACCGGTACCAAAGACCGAGCACGGTCACCAGACATAAGAGCAGCAGCGCTGAGCCACCCGTGTAGCCAATTCCCAACGAGCGATCGGCGAAATCGGCCATCGTCGTTCCGAACGTCGTGGAGGCCACAATCGTCCCCCAGTACAGGAACGGATGGAATTTGCTCGCAGTAATCTGCCAAACAACCAGCGCAATCAGGAGCGAAACGAAGATGGCGGTCCCAACCAAGTAACCCCAATTCAATGTCATCGTGACAGAATCGCCGCCGGTTTCGCCGAGCGTCGTGGCTGCGATCTTGATGATCCAAAAAGTGATTGTGACCTCGGGCACTTTGCTCAAGGTTGCCGTTGCGGCTGTGTGCATGCCCAGGCTTTTCCCGATTGTTGTCGTTGCTTTTGCGCAGCAGCGAAATTCGTGTGCAGAATCAAATCCGGCCCCTCGCAAAAGGTAACGCCCACCATAAACAATAGTTCTTGAACAATGGTTCTTGGGCGATTGCGCCGTGATTGTGAAAAGATGAAAGATCGGTAATCTTTTATGACGCTCTTGCCAGACCGATCGGCGCGAGCGGCGCTGCGACGGCGACATTTATGATCGGGAGAAACGGAACGCCTCGGCTGCTTATTCCGCGGGCTCCGGCAGCGGCGGGCGGCGGAAGAACGTATGCGACTGCCCACCAAGGCGCCGATGCAACTTGTCGAGCATCAGGTAGATCACGGGCGTGGTGTAAAGCGTGAGCACCTGCGAGACGATCAGGCCACCGATAATGGTGATGCCGAGCGGGCGGCGCAGCTCGGAGCCGGGGCCGCTCGCGATCACCAGCGGCAAGGCGCCCAGCGCCGCGGCGAGCGTCGTCATCATGATCGGGCGAAAACGCTCGAGGCAGGCATCGTGAATGGCGCGCGCAGGCGGAAGTCCGCGGCGCCGCTCGCCGTCGAGCGCAAAGTCCACCATCATGATCCCGTTCTTCTTCACAATGCCGATCAGCAAAATGATGCCGATGAACGCGATCACCGTCAGCTCGGTCTGAAATACCTGCAACGCCAGCAGTGCGCCAAGCCCCGCGGATGGAAGCGTCGAGATAATCGTCAGCGGATGCGCAAGGCTCTCATACAAGACGCCGAGCACGATATAAACCGCGATCAGCGCCGCCACGATCAGCAGCGGCTGCGCGCCAACCGATTGCCGGAATGCCTGGATATCGCCGGCAAAGTCGGCGTGCAGCGTGTCGGGCAGATGCATTTCCGCGACCGCCTGCTGGATGTCCGATATTGCGCTCTCCAGCGGCATGCCGGCCGCCAGATTGTAGCTGATAGTGGTGGAGGGAAATTGTCCCTGATGGTTTACCACCAGCGGCGCAATCGAGCGCTCGAAATGTGCGACCGTCGACAGCGGCACCTGCGTATTGCCTTTTCCCGATACATACAGCTGCGTCAGGTCGGTCGGATCGCGCCTGAATTGCGGGTCCACTTCCAGGATCACGCGATACTGGTTCCGCTGCGTGTAGATGGTCGAAATCTGCCGCTGTGAGAACGCGTCGTTCAGCGCGTTATCAATGTCCTGAATGCGCACGCCGAGCCGCGCCGCCGCTTGCCGGTCGATCACGATATTGGCTTGCAGGCCGCCTTGCTCGCGGTCGGTGGTCACGTCGACGACACCGGGAATCTGCTTTACGCGGTCGAGCACCAGCGGGACCCAGTGCTGCAATTCGTTGATGTCCGAATCCCACAGCGTAAACTGATATTGCGAGTCGGTCTGCCGCCCGCCGACGCGCAAATCTTGCGACGGCACCATGAACACGCGAATGCCGGGAATCATGTTGAGTTTCTTGCGCAGCCGCGCAATCACCTGCTGGCTGCTGAGCCCGCCGCGCTGATCGAGCGGCTTGAGGCTGATGAACAACCGCCCGTGATTGACGGATGCGTTGAAGCCGGATGCGCCGACCGACGATCCGAGTCCGGCCACCGCCGGATCGGCAAGTACCACGTCCATTGCCTGCAGTTGCAGCTTTTCCATCGCGTCATAGGAAATATCGGTCGATGCCTGCGTACCGCCGAAGATCAGGCCGGTGTCGTCCTGCGGGAAATATCCCTTTGGCGTCTTGATATAGAGACCGGCGGTGAGCGCGATCATTGCCACGAAGACGATTAATGTCAGGGCGCGATGCTCGAGCACAACGTCCAACGTGCGCGAATAGAACCTGATGAGGCGCTCCAGCGTGCGCTCGACCAGGCGGTCGAGCCATGTGGCGTCGGGGCTTGGTCCTTGCTTCACGAAATAAGCGCAGACCATTGGCGTCACCGATAGCGACACCACGGTCGAGACGGCGATTGCGAAGGCGAGCGTTACGGAAAACTCGCGGAACAGGCGGCCGACAATTCCGCCCATGAACAGCAGCGGAATGAAAGCCGCGATCAGCGAAATGCTGATCGACACGACGGTGAAGCCGATCTGCTTGGCGCCTTTGAGTGTCGCGCGCAAGGGCCGGTCCCCGTTTTCGAGATTGCGGAACACGTTCTCGATCATCACGATCGCATCGTCGACGACGAAGCCGACGCTCACCGCGAGCGCCATCAGCGACAGATTGTCGATCGAAAATCCCGCCGCCCACATCGCGGCGCAGGTGCCGGCAAGGGACAATGGCACGGTAATGCCGGCGGCAATGGTCGCGGCGCCGCGGCGCAGGAAAAGGAACACCACCATCATCACCAGGCAGACGGTGGCGGCGAGCGTGAGCTGCATGTCGTGGACGCTGGCGCGGATCGTCTGCGTGCGGTCGGCCAGCACGGAGATATCGAGCCCGGCCGGAATCCACTGCCGCAGTTCCGGCAGCAGGTCATAGATGCGATCCACCGTATCGATCACATTCGCGTCGGCCTGCTTCGTAATGATGAGCAGCACCGATGGATCGCGGTTGTACCAGCCGGCCGAGCGCGTATTGCGGACGCCGGGCGTAATCGACGCAATGTCGGTCAGCCGGATGACATTGCCGTCCACGGTCTTGACCACGACCGGATCGTAATCCTTGGGCTCGCGCAGCTGGTCGTTGATGCCGATCGTGACGGCGCGCGTCCCACCGTCGAATGTGCCGAGCGGGCCGACGGCGTTGGAATTCGTGATCGCCGTGCGCACGTCTTCGAGGTTGAGCCCCATCGACGCGAGCTTGGTCGGATCGACTTGCACCCGGATGGCGGGCTGCTCGGAGCCGGCAACCGTGACGTCCGCGACCCCTTCCACCTGCGAAAGGCGCTGCGCAATGACGGTATCCGCAGCGTCATAAATTGCGCTCGCCGGAATCACTTTGGAAGTGAGCGCCAGGATCAGGATTGGCGAGGCCGCCGGATTGCGCTTGCGGAAGGTCGGCAGTGTCGGCAAGTCGCCCGGCAAGTCGCTAAGTGCGGCGTTAAGCGCCGCCTGCACGTCGCGCGCCGCGCCCTCGATGCTGCGGCTCAAATCGAATTGTACGGTGATGCGCGAGGAACCGAGCGAACTCACCGACGTCATTTCGGTGACGCCCGCGATTTCACCCAGTCGCCGTTCGATCGGCGCTGCAACCGTTGCCGCCATGATGTTGGGATCGGCGCCGGGCCGGCTTGCCGAGATGCTGATGGTCGGAAATTCCACCGTCGGCAGGCTGGCGACGGGAAGCTGAAAATAAGCGGCCGCGCCAACCAGGAAGAGGCCGATGGCCAGCAAAGTCGTGGCAATCGGCCGGCGGATGAACGGGTAGGAGAAGTTCATCAACTACTCCGCCGGATGGGGCCGATAACGCCCTCGCGGGCTGAGCCAAACCCGCAAGCGCTCCATGTACAGGTAAATTACCGGCGTCGTGTAGAGCGTGAGCAATTGCGACAGCAGCAAGCCGCCGATGATGGTAACGCCGAGCGGATTGCGAAGCTCCGAGCCGGTGCCGCTTTCGAGCGCGAGCGGCAGGGCGCCGAACAGGGCCGCCAGCGTCGTCATCATAATGGGACGGAAGCGCAGCATCGCTGCCTGCACGATTGACTCGCGCGGCGACAAGCCTTGCTCGCGCTCGGCATCGAGCGCGAAGTCGATCATCATGATCGCGTTCTTCTTCACGATGCCCATCAGCAGCACAATGCCGATCAGCGCGATCACCGAAAGGTCGTAGCCGAACAGCATCAACGCGAGCAGCGCGCCGACGCCGGCCGACGGCAGCGTGGAAAGGATCGTGAGCGGATGGATGAAGCTCTCGTACAGCACGCCCAGCACGATGTAGATCGTGATGGCGGCGGCGAGGATCAGCCAGGGCTCGCTCGCAAGCGATTTCGAGAATTCGGCGGCATCGCCTGAAAACGTGCCGAGCACGGACGATGGCATGCCGATGTCCCGTTGCGCCCGTGAGATCGCGCGCACCGCATCGCTCAATGCCGCGCCCGGCGCGAGATCGAAGCTGATGGTGACGGCGGGAAATTGCTCCTGATGCGCGATGGCGAGCGGAGCCGAGGTGTACTCAAAATGCGCGAACGCCGAGAGCGGCACCTGCGCGCTGCCGGTGACCGCATTGGGCGTTGCCGTAGTGTTGGTGTTGGTCGTTCCGGTCGCGGTATTGCCGACGGTCGCCGCCGTTCCGGTCGAGGTGGTCGAGCCGGTGACGTAAATCTTCGAGAGCGAAGTCGGGTCCTGCTGGTAGCGCGGCTGTGCCTCCAGAATGACGCGATACTGGTTCGACTGTCCGTAAATGGTCGATATCTGCCGCTGCCCATAAGCATCGTCGAGCGTATCGGTCACGCTTTGCATCGAGATGCCGAGACGGCCCGCCTGCCCACGGTCGACATTGACCATCATGCGCGGGCCGCCTTCCTGCGCTTCCGAGGCGACCTCACGCATCACCGGGTCCTCACGGAGGCGCTGCGCCAATTTGGCCGCCCAGTCGACGACCTGGTTCGCGTCGGTGGAGGTCAGCGTGTATTGATATTGGGCGCGGCTCGATACCGTGCCGATCTGGATGTCCTGCGCGGCCTTGAAATAGACGGTCATGCCGGGAATGCGCGCGACCTTGCGCTTGAGTCGATCGATGATCTGGTCGACGCGATCCTCGCGCTCGTCGCTCGGCTTCAATGAAATCGACAATTGCCCGGCATTGGGCGTGGCGTTGACCGGGCTTACGCCGAGCACCGAGACAAGGCCGGTCACGTCAGGATCGCTACGGATCGCGTCTTCTACCTCGTGTTGCCGCCGTTGCATTTCAGCAAACGAAACGTCGGTGCCGGCTTCGGTCACCGCCGTTATCAGGCCCGTATCCTGCAGCGGCAAAAAGCCCTTCGGGACGACGGTATAGAGCGCGACGGTGGCCGCGAGCGTCACCAGCGTCACCACCAGCGTGCCGAACTGGTGGCCGAGCACCCATTCGAGACTGCGATGGTAGCCCTCGACGACGCGGTCGATGGTACGCGTGAAGACGTGAGTCCAGCGGGGGCCGGTACTTTCGGACTCCGCGCGCAGCAGCCGGCTGCACATCATCGGCGTCAGCGTCAGCGACACGATGGCGGACGCGACCACCGCGATCGTGAGGGTCAGCGCGAACTCGCGGAACATGCGGCCGACCAGCCCGGTCATGAACAATAGCGGAATGAAAACGGCGATGAGCGAGACCGTCAGCGATATGACGGTGAAGCCAATTTCTTTCGCGCCGCGCAAAGCCGCCTGCAGCGCGCTTTCGCCGTTCTCCATATGGCGCACAATGTTCTCGATCATGACTATGGCGTCGTCGACGACGAAGCCGGTGCCGATCGTCAGCGCCATCAATGAAAGATTGTCGAGCGAGAAGTTGCAGAACCACATCACCCCGAACGTGGCGATTAGCGAGAGCGGCAGCGCCACGCCGGCAATGATCGTGGCGCGGATGGTGCGCAGAAAAATCAGCACCACCATCACGACGAGGGCCACGCTTAGGATCAGCGTGAACTGCACGTCGTGAATCGAAGCGCGAATCGTATTGGTGCGGTCGTTGACCACGGTGAGCTTGACGGCCGCCGGCATGCTGCGGGTGAGGCGCGGCAATTCTTGCCGCACGCGTTGCACGGTTTCGATCACGTTCGCGCCAGGTTGGCGCTGCACGTCCACGACGACAGCGGGCTTGCCCTCGAACCACGCGCCGACTTTCGTATTCTCCAGCCCTTCCACCACGTCCGCGACATCGCTGACGCGCACCGGCGCGCCGTTGCGGAACGCCACGACCACAGGCTTGTAGGCTTCGGCGCTGCTGATCTGGTCGTTGGCGGCAATAGTATAAGACTGCTGCGCGCCGTCGAATGCGCCCTTGGCGCCCGCGACGTTGGCGCCGACGATTGCGGTGCGCAGATCCTCGAGCCCGATGCCGTAGGCGGCGAGCCTCGAAAGATCGGCCTGGATACGAATCGCCGGGCGAATACCGCCTTGCACCGATACGTGCCCGACGCCGGTGAGCTCGGACAGCCGCGGCGCCATCATGGTATCGGCCATGTCGCTCAGCGTGCGCAGGTCAATCGTGTCGGAGGTGAGCGCGAGCGTGATGATCGGCACATCCGCCGGGTTCACTTTCGAATAAAGCGGCGGGTAGGGCAGGTTGCGCGGCAGTGTCGAACCGGCGGCGTTGATCGCCGACTGCACATCCTGAGAAGCCGCGTCGATGTCGCGGTTCAGGTCGAACTGCAGCGTGATCTGGCTGATGCCGAAGCTCGACGAGGACGTCATCGTCTGCAGCGCCGGAATTTCCCCGAACTGCCGCTCGAGCGGCGCCGTGACCAGCTTGGCCATGGTGTCCGGGTTGGCGCCCGGAAGCTGTGTCACCACCTGGATGGTCGGGAAATCGACCTGTGGCAGCGCGGAGACGGGCAACCACCAATAACCGAGCGCGCCCGCCAGCATCACCGCGACGCCGAGCAGGGAGGTCGCAATCGGCCGGTGAATAAAAGGCGAAGAGACGCTCATCGCGACGGCGAGTTACCCGGACTCTGTTGCTGCTGGCGACGCTTTCCACGCTGACGCGACGGCGGTTGCGCCGGCGGCGCCTGGCCCGGCGTTTCGACCGCCACGGTGCTGCCGTCCGTCAGCCGCGCGAAGCCCGTGGTGACCACGCGATCGGGCGGCGCGACACCTTTCGCGACGACCGCCTGCGATTCATCCTGCTTGGAAATCGTGACGGGACTCATCTTCGCTTTGTCGTCGCTGCCAACAACAAAGACAAAGGTGCCGTTCGGACCGCGCTGCACCGCGCCGGTCGGAATGACGGTGACTTGCTTCAGCGTATCGACCAGCACGCGAACGTTGACGAACTGGCCCGGCCAAAGCTGGAGATTGGCGTTGGGAAATTCGGCCTTGAGCTTGACCGTGCCGGTGGTCGGATCGACCTGATTATCGACGACCGTGAGCTTGCCGCGGTCGATCAGCGAATCGTCGTCGGATTTGAGCGCATCGACCTGGATCGGTCCCTTTGCGAAAGCGCTGTTGACCTGATCGAGGTCCTGCTGCGGCAGGTTGAACAGCACCGAGATCGGCTTCACCTGCGTGATGACGACGATGCCGGTCGAGTCGGAGGCGTGCACGATATTGCCTTCGTCGACTTGCCGGATGCCGGTGCGCCCGTCGAGGGGCGCGCGAATGGTGGTGTAGTTCAGCACGGCTTGCGCGTTCTCAATCGCCGCTTGATCGGACTGAACTTGCGCCGTGAGTTGCGCGACCAGTGCTTTCTGCGTGTCGGCCTGCTGGCGATTGATCGAATTGGTCGCCGCCAGCTTTTCATAGCGCGCGAGGTCGATCTTCGCATTGGCGAGTTGCGCCTCGTCCTGCGCCTTTTTGGCGACGGCCTGATCGAGCGCCGCCTTGAAGGTCGTCGGATCGATGCGCGCCAGCACGTCGCCCTTCTTGACGTCCTGTCCTTCGTCGAAATTGACGCTCAGCAACCTTCCGTCGACCTGCGGCCGCACCGTAACCGTGTTGAGTGCGCGCGCGGTACCGACGGCGTCCAGGTACACCGGAACGTCCGCCTTTGCAGCGGTTGCCACGATTACCGGCACCGGCCCTTCCGCCGCAAAGCGGCTGCGCCGATGCTGCTTGGGGGCGCTGCCGGAGAAAGCGTAGTAGAGGGCGCCGCCAAGCGCGATCAGGATGAGGGCAAACACGAAATAGCGCCGCGCCTTGCTGCGCGGCGGTGCCTTATCCTTCGCGATATCCCTGGCGATGGCGGGAAGCTCACCGTGCATTGTCGGCCACCACCGGTTTGGGCGACCAGCCGCCGCCGAGCGCCTGATAGAGACTGACAACGGCAAGCAGCCGCGCAAGCCGCGCCTGCGCCAGCGCGTCCTCGGCCTGGAACAGCGTCTGCTGCGTCTGCAACACAGTGACGAGATCGACCGTGCCTTCGTTGAGACGCTGCTCCGAAATGTCGAATGCGCGCCGCGAGCTGTTCACGACGTCCGTTTGCAGCCGGACGGTCTCTGCAGTCTGGCGGACGGCGATCAGCGCCTTGTCCACGTCGGTGAAGCCGGAGATCACCGCCTTGCGGTAAGCCTGCAGCAATTCGTCCTGCAGGCCCTTTTGCAGATCGAGATTTCCCTGCAAGCGGAAACCGTCAAAGATCGGCTGCGTCAGTCCGGCGGCGAGATCGTAGAAAGCGGATTCCGGCCGCAATAGTGTTTTGAGCACGGCACTTTCGAAGCCGCCTTGAGCCGTCAGCGCGATGCTTGGAAGCATCTGCGCGCGCGCGTTTTCGACGTTGGCATTGGCGGCGGCAAGCCGCGCTTCCGCTTCGCGGATATCCGGCCGCTGCGCAACCAGCTCCGACGGCAAGCCCGGCGTCACGCGTGGAATCGCGATGCCGGTAAGGCTGCCGCCACGGATGTTGATGCGCTCGTAGGGGCGGGCCACGAGCAGCGCGAGCGTGGCCTTGTTCTGCTGGAGGATCTGCTCGAGCGGCGGGATGCTCGCCCGTTCCGTGTTCAACAGGCTTTCTTGCTGCGCGACCTCGAGCTCCGATGCCGTGCCGGCGGCAAGGCGTTGTTTGATGACGTCCAGAATGCGAGTAGCGCTTTTGACGTTATCGCGCGCGACGTGAAGGCGGTCCTGCGCCGCCAGCACCTGGAAATAGGCATTGGCAACGCTGACGACGGTCGTCAGGCCGACGACTTCGCGGTCATAGCGGCTGGCAACGGCGCTTTCTTCCGCCGCGCGCAAGGCCGAACGATTCTTGCCCCAGAAATCGATCTCGTAGCTCGCCGTCAACGACGCTGAGAACAGGTTGCGTTCGGAACCGCCATTGCCCGCAAAACTTCCCGCGTTTCCCACCGACTGCGAGGATCGCGACCGCGTGGCGTTCGCGTCGAGATCGACGTTCGGCAGCAACGGCGCACCGGCGATCCGCGCCTGCGCGTCCGCCTGCACGATGCGCGCGATGGCGGCAGTGATGTCGAGATTGGCCTCGCGCGCTTCATCGATCAGCCTGGTCAACTCGCGCGAATGAAAGCGGCGCCACCAGTCGAGCGGCGGCAACGCGGTTTGCGCGGCCGCAGGCTTGTGCGGGCCATCGCGGTAGAAGAGCGGAATGTCGAGCGCGGGATTCGACCTGTCCGTCAGGAGGCATCCGCCCAAAGGCTGCATCAGCACGACACCATACACAACCGTCAGAAACCGGCGCGCGCGCCGATTCATCCCCCTACTCAGAATCGATGACCCCGAACCCATGTAGCGACTTTCAATTGCGGCGAATCAGAGCCCAACTCCGATCGCCGCACATTTTAGCCGTTATTTCTTGCGTCCGGGCGGCCAGTCCGCGAGCGCTCTGCGGCCGGTTGGGGACATCTCCGCCGCCGCCAGCGCCACGACGCCTTGGATTACCTGATCGAAATTCTGCCGCGCTGCGCGCGTCTGTACCATCGCCGCCAGCATCGCGGATTTATCGAATGGCTCTTTGCGCAAGCTCGCGCGGATCGAGTCCTGCGCCGCACGGTACTTTATTTGTGCGGTTTCGATGGCGTCGTGACGCGACGCGACCTCGGCGCGCATCTTGGCGGCGTCGCTTGCCGGCAGGGTTTGGGCGAGACGGTCGATCCGCACGAAGACGTTGCGGTCGTAGGTCGGCTTGGCGGGCGCGCGCACCAGCAGCGCGACTGCAACTCCGATGAAAAACAAGTTCACCGCCAGCGACGCCAGCAACAGCCAACGCGGGGAAGACGAGCGAAGCGATGGTGTTGCGTGCGCGATCGTCATGGCCGTATTCCAGTCAGCGGTTCGGGCTCGAACACCGCGCTGGCAAAACTGGGAGCCTGCGCGGCCTCGGCGCTCAAACCATCGATGCTGCGGTCGATGCCGGAAAATCCGATCATCAGGCCAAGCGCAGCGCAACAAGCGAGCGCGGCAACGCGCGGCCATGCCGGCGCGAATTGCCAGTCGAGCAGCAAGTCCGGCAGGCGGGTCAGCAGCTTGCCTCGCTGTCGCGGCAAGGGCCGCGCCAGCGCCGCGAGCACCCGCTCGACGGCCGCTTCGTTGCCATGATCCCCGGCATCGAAATGGCGCTTCAAAAGTTCGTCGATGCCTCGATCCCGTCTCATCACTCAGTCCTCACGCATTAGATGCTCAAGCGCCTTCCGCAGGTTTTGCCGTGCCCGCACGAGCAAGGTCTCCACTGCCGATACCGAGGTTTCCAGGACTTCCGCAACCTGCGCATTACTCATGCCCTCATCGTAAGTGAGCGCGATTGCAGCACGCTGGCGCGCGGGCAGCTTCGCGACAGCCTCGGCAACTTGCCGATCGATCTCGCGGGATTGAGCATCCCGATCCGCGCTAGGGGCAGGATCGACAATCTCACCCGCGGCTTCAAGTTCGACCCATGCTGCACGTCGCTTGCGGTCCAGGCAGAGATTGACCACCACACGCGTGAGCCAGGTGCGAACGGACGCCAGTGGCCGCCAGCGCGGGGCATTTGTCCAGACCCGCAGCATCGCCTCCTGTGCCACATCCTCGGCGTCCGCGGCATTTCCGACAATGCGGCGGGCAAGCGCGAGCATCGCCGGAACGTGCCGGCGCGAGAGTTCGCGGAATGCCGCCTGCTCACCCCGCGCGATGCGGGCCATGAGCGCTTCGTCGCTGTCGTCCATGCGATGACGTTTGCCATCGGAAAAAGCCTTTGTAGTGCAGTTGGCGCTTCATTCGTTAAACGGCTGGCCGCCTTCAAACCTGCGGTTCCGGAATAGCGGGGAATCCGGGGATAAAGCCTTTCCGGCAGCCCCGATCCTTGGGCCGACAACCGAAGGAGGGGCTGGTAAGCGATATAGCGCGGCTGCCGCGGCTTCTGAAAAGAGGGCAATAGCCCGCACCAAGGCTGCGACAGGAGGACCAAACCCGATGGACAAAGCCCGTTACGACCGCGGCATGGCCATGCGCCGCAAGGTGCTCGGTGACGATTACGTCGACCGCAATATCAACGATACCGATGACTTCAACCGCGAATTTCAGCGCCTTTTGACGGAATTTGCGTGGGGCGAGGTGTGGGGGGACGAGGGCCTGAAGCCACGCGACCGCAGCATCCTGAATCTCGGAATGATCGCGTGCCTTGGAAAAATGCATGAATTCGAGACGCACTTCCGGGGCGCGTTGCGTAACGGGCTCACGACGGATGAATTGCGCGCGATCCTAACGCAGATCGCGATCTATTGTGGGTTTCCCGTTGCGGTCGATTGCTTCCGGGCTGCCCGCAAAATTCTGGCCGAAAGCGGAAAATCGTGAGGTTGCAACGGCTTCGCCCGGCGCGCGCGGGGAACCTTCGCCGGGCGGTGGCTATTGAGTCCGCGGGCTTGCCGGCCTTCGCGGACGGTCTCGCATGGCATCAACCGAGCAGGATCAGAGGCGTCGAGCAACGGAGCCAGAAGAGGAGAGACATTCATATCCTGTCGCCGGTCTGTCGCAGCATCGAGTTACCGCCGAACACAGGGAATCGGACCCGCGCACACTAAAAACACGCGACCGGCGGGACGCAGCCGAGGGTCCGTCTCAGCAAAGCAGGTCACGTTTTGGCCTCGATTCCATCAGGCATCATCCGTGGATTAGCGCCGCCGTCGCCGCCGCTATTGTCGCAGTTCTGACGCTCGCGGTGATCTGGTGGCTGCACGCGCGCCAGTTCGTATCGACGGACGATGCCTTCATCGATGCGCGCACCGTGCAGGTCAGCGCACAACTCGCGGGGACGATCGTCGACGTTCCGGTCACCGACAATCAGCTCGTTTCCGCCGGCTCACCGCTCGTTCGCATCGACCCGCGCGACTATCAGGCTGCCGTGGCGCAGGCCAAGGCGCAGGTCGAACAGGCGCAGGCGAGTGTCGCCAATATCGGGGCGCAGATCGATGCGCAATCCGCCAAGGTCGATCAGGCGCAAAAGCAGGTGGCCGAAGCGCAAGCCGCCTTCAAGTTCTCGCAACAAGAGGAAATGCGTTACCAGGCGCTTTCGCGCACGGGCGCAGGAACAATTCAACGTGCGCAGCAAGCTGCATCCGACCTGAAACAGAAACAGGCCGTGTTCGCCGGCGCGCAGGCCAATGCGACGGCTGCGCAAAAGCAGCTTGCCGTTTTGCGCGCCCAGCGCCAGAGCGCCGTTGCCCAAGTGGATCAGGCACGCGCTGCGCTGACCCAGGCAACGACCAATCTCAGCCGCACCGTCATCAGTGCGCCGGTCGAAAGCCGCGTGGCCAATTTGCGGGCCGCCAAAGGCAGCTACGTGCAGGCCGGCCAGGCTCTGATGACCCTCGTCCCGCGGAACGTATGGGTAACCGCCAACTTCAAGGAGACGCAGCTGCGCGACATCCGCGTGGGGCAGCCGGTTGACATCACAGTCGACGCTTACGGCGGGCGTGTTTTTCACGGCCATGTTGCGAGCATTCAGGCCGGCAGCGGTTCGGCCTTCAGCCTGTTGCCGCCCGAAAACGCCACCGGCAACTACGTGAAAGTCGTGCAGCGTGTGCCGGTAAAGATCGTCTTTGACAAGCCGCCCGACGTTTATCTCGGTCCCGGCATGTCGGTCGTGCCTTCCGTGAAGGTGCAATGAGCGACGCCGGCCGCGAGCACTTCGATCGCAGCCGCTCGGCGGCGGGCGACCGCAATCCGTGGCTCATCGCGATTGTCGTGTCGATTGCGACCTTCATGCTGGTGCTCGATACCTCGATCGCGAACGTCGCATTGCGGCAGATTGCGGGAGAGCTTGCCGCCGGACCAGACGAAGCGACGTGGATCATCACGACCTATCTCATCGCCAACGCGGTGGTCATTCCAATGAGCGGCTGGCTTTCGGGCGTCATCGGCCGCAAGCGCTATTACATGCTTTGCGTCGCAACCTTCACGGCAGCTTCGTTCCTGTGCGGCATTGCCTGGAATCTGCAGGCGCTCATTTTTTTCCGTATCCTGCAGGGCCTGGGTGGCGGCGGCATGGCCCCGAGCGAGCAGGCGATCCTTGCCGACAGCTTTCCGCCAGAGAAACGAGGGCAGGCGTTCGCGCTTTACGGCGTCGCGGTCATCATCGCGCCGACCGTCGGGCCGACATTGGGCGGATGGATAACGGACAATGCATCCTGGCACTGGATTTTCTTCATCAACCTGCCGTTCGGGCTGCTCTCGCTCGGGCTCGTGCACTGGCTGCTCGTCGAGCCGGAGGCGCTGAAGCGCGAACGGCGGGAGCGGCTCGCGCGCGGCTTGAATGTGGACTGGATCGGCTTCATTCTGGTCGCGCTTTTTCTCGGCTGTCTCGAAATCGTGCTCGACAAAGGCCAGCGTGAGGACTGGTTCAATTCGGATTTCATCCTGTTCTTTTCCGCCGCTTCAATCGTCGCATTCCTGCTGTTTCTGCCGTGGGAATTCTCGGGCGAGGACCCGATCGTTGACGTGAGGCTCCTGTTCAGACGCCAATTTGGAACGGCATTCGCAGTTATGATGGCGGTCGGTGCCATCTTGTTCGCCTCTACGCAGCTTTTGCCGCAGCTCCTGCAAACCAATTTTTCCTACACGGCCTATTTATCCGGGCTGGCGTTGATGCCCGGCGGTGTCGCAATGCTGATGGTGACGCCATTCGCGGGCGCGATCTCGGGCCATATTTCGGCCAAGTATCTCATCGCGTTCGGCATGGCCGTTATTGCGCTCGCGATGTGGCACATGACGTCGCTGTCGCCGGATGCCAGTTTCGAGTTTTTCACGTGGGCGCGCGTTTTCCAGATGGTCGCGCTGCCGCTGCTGTTCATCCCCATCAACACGGCTGCCTATGCCGGCCTGCCGCCGCAAAAAACAAATCAGGCTTCCGCGCTCATCAATGTGTCACGCAATATCGGTGGAAGTATCGGCATCTCGCTCGCCAACACGGAGCTTGCGCAACGGTCGCAGTTTCATCAGGCGCGCCTGACGGAGCACGTCTTTGCCGCCTCGCCGGCCTATCAGGACGTGAGCCGGCGGGTGACACAGCACTTCGAGGCCCTCGGCGCGTCGGCCGCGCACGCAAAACAGCTTGCCGTTGCCTGGCTCGGGCAAGTGGTCACGCAGCAATCGGCGCTGCTTGCTTATATCGATGTGTTCTGGCTGGCCGCCGTCTTCGTGGCCGTCATGGTGCCTT
>DASUKT010000393.1:0-6168 GCA_036278575.1 Pseudolabrys sp.
CTTATTAAGGGCGTCGAGGACGTGCCGGAGAAGGCAACGTTCCATTTCGCCGAGGGCCTGAAGGATTACCTTGCGGCCAACCTCAATGGCGCAACGCTCGTGCATCCCGACATCTTCACCGGCTTGTCCGGCAAAACCGGCAGGCACGGCGCCGCCGAATGGGCGATTGCCTGGACCGCGGACGCCGACGGCTCCCTCGCCTCTTACTGCAATACGATTCCGACGCCGGATGGCGGAACGCATGAATCAGGCCTACGCAGCGCGTTGCTGCGCGGATTGAAGGATCACGCCGAGCGCATCGGCCAGGGCAAGCGCGCGGCTCCAGTGACGAGCGATGACGTAATGGCCGGCGCAGCCTGCATGCTGTCCGTGTTCGTCCGCGAGCCGGAATTCCAAGGACAAACCAAGGACCGCCTCGCCACCGCCGAAGCGCAGCGCATCGTCGAGAACGCGATCAAAGATCCCTTCGATCACTGGCTCGCCGGCAATCCATTGCAAGCCAACAAGCTACTCGATTTCGTGATCGAGCGCGCCGACGAACGCATCCGCCGCCGGCAGGAAAAGGAAATCTCGCGCAAGACGGCCGTGCGTAAATTGCGCCTGCCCGGCAAGCTTGCCGACTGCACCAATTCCGCGGCTGAAGGCTCAGAGATATTCATCGTCGAGGGCGACAGCGCCGGTGGCTCGGCCAAGCAGGCGCGCGACCGGCGAACGCAAGCCATTCTCCCCTTGCGCGGAAAAATCCTCAACGTCGCTTCAGCCGGCAAGGACAAGCTCGCCCAGAACGCCCAGCTTGCCGACCTCATCCAGGCGCTCGGCTGCGGCACCGGCGTGCACTTCCATGAAAAGGAACTGCGCTACGAGAAGGTCATCATCATGACGGACGCCGACGTGGACGGCGCCCACATCGCCTCGCTGCTGATCACCTTCTTTTACCGGCAGATGCGCCAACTGATCGACAACGGCCGGCTTTATCTCGCCGTACCCCCACTTTACCGGCTCTCGCATGGCGGCAAGATCGTTTATGCGCGCGACGACAAGCACAAGGACGACTTGCTCAAACGGGAATTCCACGCCAACGCCAAAGTCGAAATCAGCCGCTTCAAGGGCCTGGGCGAGATGATGGCGGCGCAACTGAAGGAGACGACCATGGACCCGCGCAAGCGTTCACTGTTGCGCGTGGTTCTGGTCGACAGTGAGCGCAAGCCAACCGAAAAGGCAGTCGAACGGCTGATGGGAACGAAAGCCGAAGCGCGCTTCGAATTTATCCAGGAAAACGCGGCGTTCGCGAAAGAAGAGCTTTTGGACGTTTGAGCGATGCAGCATCGCACCGATGTAGTATCGGCGTCTTGATTCCCGAACCGACGACGTTCCCGTCCTTCACGAGAGCGGTTTCCCCTTTCGGCTGATTGAACAGGGTGCGCCAACTGCCGTCGCGGACGAACCAAATCTGATCCTGGACCTGCTTTTCCTGCTTTCCGACACGGTAGACCGTGGTCACCGACAGCGTGTCGGCGGTGAGCCGTTTGGCCGAAACGATCGTGTACCTGTTGACGTAAGCCGACGGTCCGGCATCGTCTTTTTCAATGACAGGCCCCGTGCCCGTTGGCCTGATGACGGTGGCGTAGGGGTTGTCGACTGCGGGCGCGCGATTGCAATCGGTCGCCCATGTCCCGAATAGGCCGAACTCGTCGAACAGCTTTGTTACAGACGGGTTTTGCGTTGCCGCGGCGGTACTACTCAACATCAACAGCAGTACGCTCGCCGCACACAGTCGCATGGCCACAACCCGCTCACTCACCCAATCGGGAGATTACCAACACGTCTGCCGGCGGCAATCGCCGCCGGCAGTTATCACCACCGGATTGGCTTACTCGGGAAATTTCAGCTTCGCAGCCTTCGCAACTTCCGCATAGTTCGTGATATCGTCGTCGATCAATTTTTTGAATGCGTCGCCTTTCGGCCCGCCCGGCTTGACCGCCATCGAGGCAAGACGTTGCTTCACGACGCTGTCGGCGAGCGCCTTCGAAAGCGCGCTCTCCAGCTTTTTCACGATCGGTTCGGGAGTACCGGCCGGCACGAAGAAGCCACTCCACAATTTGATGTTCACGCTCGGAAATCCGGCTTCGGCCATGCTGGGCACATCCGGCAATTCGGGCGAACGTTCGGCCCCTGTCACAGCGAGCGCGCGTGTCTTTCCGCCCTTCACCAGCGGCATCGCCGGAGGGCCATCGGAAATCGTGAGCAGGCTTTGACCGGCAACGACGCTCAGGT
This sequence comes from Pseudolabrys sp., assembly GCA_036278575.1. Taxonomy (GTDB): domain Bacteria; phylum Pseudomonadota; class Alphaproteobacteria; order Rhizobiales; family Xanthobacteraceae; genus Pseudolabrys. The sequence goes on from DASUKT010000393.1 coordinate 2,275, forward strand.
TCGACTCGTTGCTGCTTTTGTAGGGGATCATGGTGCCGGGCATCCCGGTCTTCAATTTTAAAAGTTCGGTCGCGATGGTGAACGCGGGTGAAGAACTCGCGTAGTTCGCCTTGTCCGGATGCGCCTTGGCATACGTCACGAGATCGGCAACCGTTTTCACCGGCACATTCGCCGGCACCACGAGGATCAGCGGAAACGACGCGATCATCGCGAGCGGCACGAAGCTCCTGGTCGGATGATATTTGAGCTTGTGATAGATCGCGGCGGCGACCGACATCTGACCGCTGGCGCCAACCATCAGCGTGTAACCGTCGGCCGGCTGATGCGCGACATAATCAGCCGCGATGCGTCCGCCTGCTCCCGGCTTGTTCTCGACGATGATGGTTGTTCCGCCGAGCGCCGCTTGCAGCTTCGGCACGACGAGGCGCGCGAAAATGTCATTGCCGCCGCCGGCCGCAAAACCGACGATCACGCGGATGACGTGGTTCGGATATTTCGCGGCATCGCCTTGCGCCGATGCGGCGCGCGCGAACGTCAATACGGCCAGCGCGGCAAGCGCGCCGACCAAAGCGCCACGGATCGCCTTCATGCGCTCGTTCCTCCCTTAAGTACCCGTTCTTGAATCTGACGGACCGCCCGCGAGCCTACACCGGCCCGCCATGCAGGCAAGGGCCGGCAAGGAAATATGGTAGGCTTCAAAGCCTCGCCGCTTACGTCGCATATAGTTCAATGTCAGTCCCGATTTCCACCGCATCAGCGAGCCCCAGAGCCGAGGCCGATCTTTTCGGGCATCCGCGCGGATTGACGTTCCTGTTCGCGACCGAAATGTGGGAACGCTTTTCCTATTACGGGATGCGCGCCCTCCTTGTTCTTTACATGGTCAAGTATTTGCTGCTGCCGACGCATGCGAGCGCGGTCATCGGCTTGACGGCGTTTCGCGCGCTGCTGGAGACGATCTTCGGGCCACTCGATCTGCAGCCGCTCGCGTCACAGATCTACGGCTTTTACACGGGCCTTGTTTACCTCACGCCGGTCTTCGGCGGCCTGCTTGCCGACCGTTTTCTTGGGCAACGGCGCACCGTTATCATCGGCGCCGCGTTGATGGCCATCGGCCATTTCATGATGGCATTCGAACCGCTGTTCCTGCTCGCGCTTTTGGTCCTCATTCTCGGCAACGGCGCTTTCAAACCAAACATTTCGACACAAGTCGGCACGCTGTACGCACCGGGCGATCCCCGCCGCGACCGGGCATTCTCGATTTTCTATGTTGGCATCAATCTCGGCGCGTTTTTGGCGCCGCTCGTGTGCGGGACACTTGGTGAAGATTATGGCTGGCATTATGGCTTTGCGGCAGCCGGCGTCGGCATGACAATCGGACTGCTCATCTACCTTTACGCGTCGCGCACATTGCCGCCCGATCAATTTACGCACAGGCGTCGAGCGCCGCATCGGGAGCGGCTTCACGGCGCGGACTGGCGCGCAATCGCAGGTTTGCTCGTTCTCTTTTTTCCGGTGACGCTGTTCTGGGCGACCTACGAGCAGCAAGGCAACACCATCGTCTTGTGGGCGGATGGTTTCACCAATCGCAGCATCGATCTTTGGGTGTGGCACGGCAACATTCCGGTGACCTGGTTCCAGGCGCTCAATCCATTCATGATCTTTGCCTTTACGCCATTCGTCGTCGCGCTATGGCGCCGGCAAGGAGCGCGCGAACCATCGACGGTGACGAAGATGGCCATCGGCTGCCTTCTGAATGCGGGGTCATTCCTGGTGCTGTTTGCGGCCGTGCATTTTGCGGGTAACGGTAAGGCGAGTTGGCTCTGGCTGTTCGCCTTTTTTGTCATTCTTACGGTTGGCGAACTCTATCTGTCCCCGACTTCGCTCTCGCTGGTGACCAAGGTCGCACCACCGGGGGTGCTGTCGATGATGATGGGCGTATGGCTCGCCACAAGCTTCACCGGAAATTTCCTCGCCGGTTATCTCGGGAGCTTCTGGTCGGCGATGGATAAGGATCGTTTTTTCCTGGTATGCGCCGTCATCGGCGCACTCGCAGGCGCCTCCATTGTGCTGCTCAATTCACATTTGCGAGCGGCGATACGCGAGAACTAATCGATGGGCAAGCCGGCGTAATTCTCGGCAAGCGTCGTCATCGCCGCGCGCGAACCCACGAGATAATCGAGTTCGGCCAGTTGCCGGCGCCGGTCGAAAGCATTCTCATGCGGGAAATGGTGCAGCATCTGCGTCATCCACCAGGAGAAGCGTTGCGCCTTCCAGACGCGCGGCAATACCTTTTTCGAATAGCCGTCGAGCTGCTCGGTTTTACCCGAACGATAGAATTCCGCGATGGCACGCGCGAGCATGCGCACGTCTGCCAAAGCAAGGTTCATTCCCTTGGCGCCGGTCGGCGGCACGATATGCGCGCTGTCTCCTGCAAGAAACAGCCGGCCGTACTGCATCGGCTCGACCACGAAACTGCGCATCGCCGTGACGCCCTTCTGCACGATCTTGCCTTCCTGCAAGTTTCGCACGCCGCCAAGCCGCGCGTGCAGCTCTTCCCAAATTCTTTCGTCGGACCATTTGTCGATGTCTTCATCCGGCGCGCATTGGAAATAAAGCCGCGCCAACACCGGTGAGCGCATCGTAAAGAGTGCAAAGCCGCGATCGTGATAGGAATAGATCAATTCGTCGTCAGGCGGCGGCGACTCCGAAAGAATACCGAGCCACCCGAACGGATACTCACGATCATAAGCCGTGAGCACGCCTTCTGGAATGCTCGGGCGGCAGGTCCCGTGGAAACCATCGCAGCCGCCGATGAAATCGCAGTCGATCTCCTGCGCCTTGCCTTCGTGGCGAAAGCGAATCTTCGGTCGCTTGCTATCGATATGGTGCACGCTCACATCGTCGACTTCGAACAGAATCGGCTGGCCGCTGCCGAGCCGGTGCGCGATTATGTCCTTGACGATTTCCTGCTGACCGTAGATGACCACGCCCTTGCCGACGAGATCGACGAAATCGATCGGATGCAATGTGCCGGCGAAATTCCACTTGATGCCGCGGTGAAACAGCCCCTCCCGCTGCATCCGCTCGCCGAGGCCGACGTCGACGAGCATGTCGTGCGCCCATTGTTCGATCAGTCCGGCACGCACGCGGGTTTCGCAGTAGCTGCGATCACGGTTCTCGATGACGATCGACTCGATACCGGCAAGCTGAAGCAGCCGCGCTAGCATTAGCCCGGCAGGCCCCGCTCCAATAATGCCGACTTGCGTGCGCATGAAGAAAATTCCGCGATCGATACTGCGGCTATAGGATCAACGGTATTAGCCGCAAAGGAACAAATGCCGGAAAGGCTGGCCCGACTCAGCCGGCAAGCCATTCGGCCAGCGCGGCGTTAACAGCCTCCGGGCGCTCCAGGGTGGACAAATGTCCGCAATCGGAGACGACGCACAGTCTCGCGCCGTTAATACCGGCGGCGATCTCGCGCGAAAGCTCCGGCGGCGTTGCTACATCGCCGTCACCGACCAGCACCAGAGTCGGGCATTTGACCGATGCCAGCAACGGCCGCGAATCCGGCCGCGTCATGATCGCCGTCATCTGACGGACGAACGCCTCCGCGCCCGTTTCCTCCGCCATCTGGCGCACGGCCTTCGTTAGCGCCTCATCATTCTGGCGGCTGGCGTGCAGATAGCGGGGCATCGACAAGTCGGCGATTTCGGCATAACGGCCCTCTTTCGCCATTGCTATTTGGCTCTTGCGCGCAGCGGTCTGCTCGGCTGTGTCGGCGCGTGCCGAGGTATCGAGCAGCGCGAGCCGCATAATGCGTTCGGGCGCAAGCCGCAGCATCGCAAACGCGATGTAGCCGCCCATCGATAGTCCGGCGAGCGCAAAGGTCGGCGG
>DASUKT010000394.1:0-7898 GCA_036278575.1 Pseudolabrys sp.
AATTGGGAAGCATTGCGCGGCGTCTTTGCGTTCGCGCCTTCCTGAAAACCGAAATACGTCTCATCGACCTCGACGGTCTTTCCGGCGCCGCCAAGGCCGGTCAGCTCAAGAGGGCGCATGGCTTCGCGGATGCGGTGAGACATGAACCATGCGGTCTTGTAGCTCACGCCGAGCATGCGGCTTAGCTGATGGCTGCTGATGCCCTTCTTGCTGCTGGTGAGCAGGTGGGAGGCATAGACCCATTTGTGCAGGGGAACTTTGCTGTCCTCGAATACCGTCCCGACCGTCACGGAAAAGGGCTTCTCACAGGGGCGGCATTTATACACGCCGGGGCGTGTGGATTTGCCCTTGAGTAGGGTGGCCTCGTTCACGGTTCCACAGTGCGGACAGGTCGGGCCATCGGGCCAAAGGAGGCTTTCGAGGTGCTTTCTGGCGGCCTTTTCTTCGGTATAAATGCGTGCAATAGGCATAGCTGAAATCCTTTCGATGATTCAAACCTATCACGCATTGCACGGTACGTCAAGTATACAATCCCCGCGAGCATGCCGGCTCCTCTACCATAGCGAGCAGGAAGCTGGGGGTCGGCAATGGTTCAGCGCGTTGCGACGGTGGCGTTTGAAGGAATCGAGGCCCGCGCCGTGGACGTGCAGGTGCAAGTCGCGCCCGGTCTTCCGGCGTTCAACATCGTCGGCCTGCCGGACAAGGCGGTTTCCGAAGCCAAGGAGCGTGTGCGCGCGGCGCTGATCGCGTCCGGCCTCGCGCTGCCCGCGCGCCGCATCACCATCAATCTCGCGCCAGCTGACCTGCCCAAGGAAGGTAGCCATTACGACCTGCCGATTGCGCTCGGTCTGATGGCGGCGATCGGCGCCATTCCCGCCGACGCCTTGAGCGGCTTCACCGTCCTCGGCGAACTTGGCCTCGACGGTTCGATTGCAGCGGTCGCGGGCGTGCTGCCCGCTGCGATCGGCGCCAACGGCCGCGGCGAAGGATTGATCTGTCCGGAGTCCTGCGGCCCCGAAGCGGCGTGGGCATCGCCGGAAATCGAAATCATCGCTGCGCGCTCGCTGATCCAGCTCGCCAACCATTTCGAGGGCACGCAGGTGCTCTCGCGCCCGCAGCCGAAGATCCGCGAGATTGACGGCTTGCCGCTCGACCTTGCCGACATCAAGGGGCAGGAAAGCGCCAAGCGCGCGCTCGAGGTCGCAGCCGCCGGCGGACATAATTTGCTGATGATCGGCCCGCCGGGCGCAGGCAAGTCGATGCTGGCGGCGCGGCTGCCCACGATTTTGCCGCCGCTCACGCCGGCCGAATTGCTGGAAGTTTCCATGATCGCCTCCGTTGCCGGCGAAATCGAAGGCGGCGCGCTCACCAATCGCCGGCCGTTCCGCAGTCCGCATCATTCAGCGTCGATGCCGGCATTGGTCGGCGGCGGATTGCGCGCGCGGCCGGGAGAAATTTCGCTGTCGCACAACGGCGTGCTGTTTCTCGACGAGCTTCCGGAATTTTCCGCGCAGGTGCTCGACTCATTGCGCCAACCGCTCGAAACCGGTGAGGTTTCCATCGCGCGCGCCAATCATCGCATCACCTATCCGGCGCGCTTCATGCTTGTCGCAGCAATGAATCCATGCCGCTGCGGACACGCGAGCGATCCCGGATTTGCGTGCAGGCGTGCGCCCAACGCGCGCTGCGCGGCCGACTATCAAGCGCGGCTTTCAGGCCCACTGCTCGACCGCATCGATCTGCATATCGAGGTGCCGGCCGTCACCGCCGCCGACCTCATCCTGCCGCCACCATCGGAAGGCAGCCGCGAAGTGGCCGCTCGCGTCGCCCGCGCCCGCGATATCCAGGCCGAGCGCTACGCTGCGCTTGGACTACCGAACGTACGCACCAACGCCCAGGCACAAGGGCCGGTGCTGGAGCGTGTCGCGCAGGCCGGCAAGACCGGCGCCGCGTTGCTGAAGGATGCCGCCGACGCCATGCAATTATCCGCGCGCGGCTATCATCGCGTGCTGCGCGTTGCGCGCACGCTTGCCGATCTCGACGGCGCTGAAACCGTCGGGCGGGTCCATCTTGCAGAAGCGCTGTCCTACCGCGCGCTGACCGACGAAGTGCGTCGGGCGGCGTAGCGGTGCCTCCAGGCACCACAGGCGCGATCTCACTCTGATTGATTCAATTCGCTGCACTTCTTTAACCGCGATTTCACCACGTTGACGCTGGACGCCGGCCTAGCCGGTCAGCGGGAATAAAATTGCAATATAAACGGCGCCAAATATTCGCTTCCCGAGACAGCGGCAGGTGCGTTCGGCAATGCCATTGCGGTCCGACAGGCACGTCAAAACGCGCGATGTGGCGGCGCTGGTCCTGTTCGGCCGCACCGTGGTCAGCACCCTCGCGATTATTTCCATCGCGCTCGTCGTCGTCTCCGGCAGTCACCTGAGCCCTTATGACGACGCAAGCGGCATCGGTGCGCTTTTTGCAGCCGCCTGTGCGATCATCGCCTACTTGCTCTATCGCCGCCGGCTTCGGCTCGAAAAGATTCGCTCGCTGGAAGAGCGCATTGAGCAGCTCGCGGATCACGCCTGGGAACTACGCGAGGCCGAAGAACGCGCACGCAGCCTGCTCGACGCCCAGGGCGATCTCATCGTCCGCCGCGCTTTGAACAGCAGAATCACTTACGCCAACGATGCTTTCTGTGACCTCGCCGGGCAAGCGCGCGACGAGCTTGTCGGAAGCGATGCAGCGCTTCCGGTGCTCGAACAGGGGAACGCCTCCGTGCTCGCGGACGGCACCCGCACGCACGACCAAAAGATTTCTTCGGCAGGCAGCGCGCGCTGGATTGCATGGCGCGAAGTCACGGTTCGAACCGAAGCCGGCGCCGAAGTGCAAAGCGTCGGCCGCGACGTTACCGATCGTATGGAGGCGCAGCGCGCGCTGGCCGAAGCACGGGACCAGGCGGAGGCTGCGAACCGCGCCAAGTCACGCTTCCTCGCCATGGTCAGCCATGAAATCCGGACGCCGCTGAACGGCATGCTTGGAATGACCGGCTTGTTGCTCGATACATCGCTGACGCCCGAGCAAACGACCTATGCGAAGGCGGCGAAAACGTCGGGCGAAGCGCTCCTGTCATTGATCGACGAGATTCTCGATTTCTCGAAAATAGAGGCCGGAAAGCTCGAACTTGAGACGCAGGCGTTTTCGTTATCGTCGCTGGTGGAAAGCATGACCGAGCTCCTCGCCCCGCGCGCGCAGGCCAAGGAAATCGAGATCGCTTCCTATGTCGACGATCGCGTGCCGGAAAACGTTGTCGGCGACGCCGCACGTCTGCGCCAGGTATTGCTCAATCTTGCCGGCAATGCGATCAAGTTCACCGAACGTGGCGGCGTCGCCATCCTTGTCGAGCCGACTGAAAACCCCGACCAAGTCAAGTTTACCATCCGCGACACCGGTATCGGTATCGATCCTGAAAATCACGCTCGTATCTTTCGGGATTTTGCGCAGGTGGACGAATCCTCGACACGCAAATTCGGCGGCACCGGCCTCGGCCTCGCTATCTCGCGTCGCATCGTCGAAGGCATGAATGGAAGCATTGTCGTCGAGAGCGCGCCGGGCGCTGGCGCCGCTTTCACGTTCACCGCACGATTGCCGGCGGCCTCCACAACGAATCAGTTCGTGCCGCCGAACCTCGCCGGCATGAATGCGCTCATTGTCTCCTCGGCCGATATCGAATCCTCCCTGCTGGCGCGCCGGCTGAGAAGTTGGGGAGCAACGGTCGACATCGTTCAGGACGAAACGGCAATGTACGTGTCGCTGAGTACACGGCATTGCGACGTCATGCTGGTCGACTATGCGGCGGCACGGGCGATCATTGCGTCCGACGAAGCTGCTGCGCTCCGCGCCTCGCGACGAATAACATTGATTACGCCCGGCGAACGGCACGACCTTCCGGCTCTCAAGAAAGCCGGATTTACCGGTTACCTGATGAAACCCGTGCGCGCGACTTCGCTTGCTTCCCGGCTACGCAACGACGCCACCTTCGAACCGGCACCGGCGCAAAGCGAACCGGAAATAACTCCGCAAAGCCAGCAGAACGGTCTTTCGATCCTGGTTGCCGAGGACAATGAAATAAATGCGTTGCTCGCGCTCGCATTGCTTGCGCGCCTGGGGCACCGTCCGGTGATGGCCGCCGAGGGAGAAGCGGCGGTCGCTTCCTGGCTTGCGGCGCGGGTATCGGGCACGCCGTACGATCTGGTGCTGATGGACGTGCGCATGCCCGGACTCGACGGTCTGGAAGCGGCGCGGCGAATTCGTGCAGCCGAGAAAGAGGCCGGCGGTCCGCGTACACGCATCGTTGCGCTTACCGCCAATGCGCAGATGGAAGATCGCGAAGCCTGCCTCGCGGCAGGCATGGACGGCTTGCTGGTCAAGCCGCTCGACCGCGATCAACTCGCCGACGTGCTTATCACTGTCCCCAGGCTATCCCCCGCCCCGCTTGCCGCTTGAAGCCGACGGGCTTCGGCTGTCATAAATTAGTGCCTCGCCAATGTAGGGTAAGGCGGCGAGACGATGGCTGATTCGCGCTGAACTCAGGTTTTCGCCTTGAATCGGCCTATTTCGCGGGGGGAGGATCGTTAAGTCCCATGTCAAACCGCGATTTCGGCAGCCCTTCGCGGCGCCTTCTGGAACTGCTGCGCCCGGTGCACGGGAGTAACGCGGTACCTGGATTGCTGTCGTCCTTGCAGGCCTATGGTGGCCTGCAAGCCTGGGCCGCCCGCGCCGAGCGGCCGGCGCAGTCGCTCGGGCGGCTCGGGTCGCTCGAAGTGCGGCTGGCGCAGACGGCAGCTGAGGTACGGCAGGCCCAGAAGCTGCGCTACCACGTGTTCTATCAGGAAGGTTCAGCCGTTCCCGATCCGGCGCGGCTGTTCGCGCGCCGCGATGTCGATGGGTTCGACGCCATTTGCGATCACTTGCTGGTGTTCGACCACGCAGCCAGAGATGCAAAGTCGAAACGAAGACCATTTGTCGTCGGCACCTACCGTCTGCTGCGGCAGTCGGTGGCGGAAGATTACGGCGGCTTTTACACCGCCGGCGAATTCGACATCGCCGGCCTGATCGCGCGCCACGCCAAAATGCAATTCCTCGAGCTCGGCCGCTCATGCGTGCTGGCGCCCTACCGCAACAAGCGAACCGTCGAATTGCTGTGGCAAGGCATCCATGGCTACGTTTTGCAAAACCGCATCGACGTTATGATCGGCTGCGCGAGCCTGGAGGGCACCGATCCCAACCAGATGGCGATGCCTTTATCCTTTTTGCACCACTACGCCGCCGCGCCGGAAGCATGGCGGGCGCGAGCATTGTCTTCGCGCTACGTCGAGATGAATCGAATGTCGAAGGAAGCGATCGATCCGAAACTCGCACTCAGAGCATTACCGCCTCTGATCAAAGGCTACCTGCGGCTTGGCTGCTATATCGGCGAAGGCGCGGTGATCGACTACGAATTCGGCACCACCGACGTGCTGATCGTGCTGCCGATGTCGGCCGTCAAATCGCGCTACCTCGAACATTTCGGCGGCAGCCGCAAGGCGGCGTGATTCCTCTATCAAAGTCGTCGCAACGCGACTTCGGTGACGGTGTGATCGGCGTGTTTTTTTAAGATCAGATCGGCGCGCAGGCGCGTCGGCAAAATATTTTCGTGCAAATTGATCAAATTGATGCGCGACCAGATCGCGGTCGCTGTCTCGACCGCTTCCTCATCGGACAAATTCGAGTAGCGGTGAAAATAAGATTTCGGGTCGCGGAAAGCCGTCTCGCGCAACGTCAGGAAACGATCGACGTACCAAGCCTTCAAAACATCTTCGCTGGCGTCGAGATAGACCGAAAAGTCGAAGAAATCGGAAACGAACGGAATGGCCTTGCCGTCCTTCGGCGGCCGGCCGGCCTGCAGAACATTCAAGCCTTCCACGATGAGGATATCCGGCCGGTTCACCTCGACCCATTGGTTCGGCATTACATCATAAACAAGATGCGAATAGACCGGCGCACGCACCGGACGCCCTCCGGCCTTCACGTCGGAGAGGAAGCGCAGGAGCGTCGGCAGGTCGTAGCTTTCCGGAAAGCCCTTCCTCTCCATCAAGCCTTCCTGCTCGAGAACGGCATTCGGATAAAGAAAGCCGTCGGTGGTGACGAGATCGACCTTCGGCACATTTGGCCAGCGCGCAAGCAGCGCCTGCAGCACACGCGCCGTCGTCGATTTGCCGACGGCAACCGAGCCGGCGACGCCGATGATATAGGGGACCTTCACGTCCTCGGTGCCAAGAAAGCCCTGCTGCGCACGAAAAAGGCTTTGCGTCGCCGCGACGTAGAGCGACAGCAGCCGCGACAGCGGCAAATAAATTTGCTCGACCTCTTCCATGTCGAGCCGGTCGTGCAGCGAGCGCAGACGCGCCACCTCCTCCGAGGTCAGCGTCATCGGCGTGTCGTGGCGCAGCTTCGCCCATTTCGCGCGCTGGAAAATGCGGTAAGGCGAGAGTACCTCTTCTGTCCGCAGTTCCATCGATCAAATTCCCGATTAGCCGCGCGAGGCCTTTTCCTGATGTCCGCTCTGGGCTGTACGCTTCTCCAGAGCAGCTTCGATGTCGGCCAGCGCGACGCCGCGCGCCCGAAGGACAACGAGCAGGTGATACAAAAGATCGGCGGTTTCGGCGACAAGCCGGTCCTTGTCTTCCTGCACGGCAGCCATCGCCGTTTCGAAGGCCTCCTCGCCCATTTTCTTGGCGCAATGCGCCACGCCCTTGTCGAGCAGGGCGCGGGTATAGGAGTCCGCCGCGCTCGCTTTGGCACGCTCGTGCACGCGTTTTTCAAGATCGGCCAGGGTGAATTTCGTCATGGGATCGCTCTTGGCGGGGTCTTTAGCATCTCTGCCGCTTCCCGTCATTCCGGCGCGCGGCCATTAGGCCGCGAACCGGGATCCATAACCCCGATGCTACGGAGTATGGATTCCGGCTCTCGCGGAGCCTGTCATCGGGCCGCGCCTTCGCGCGGACCCGGTGGCTCGGCCGGAATGACAGAAACGCTACCCATCCATCCGCACCGGCAGGCCGGCCTTGGCCATGTAGGCCTTGGCCTCACAAACGGTGTGCTCTCCGAAATGGAAGATGGACGCCGCGAGCACCGCTGTGGCGTGTCCATCGCGGATGCCCTGAACCATGTGATCGAGCGTGCCCACACCGCCCGAGGCGATCACCGGCACGCTGACCGCATCGGCGACGGCGCGGGTCAGCGCCACATCGTACCCTGACTTGGTGCCGTCCCGATCCATCGACGTGAGCAGGATTTCGCCGGCGCCGAGCGACACTACCTCGCGCGCATAATCGACCGCATCGAGACCGGTCGGGTTGCGCCCGCCGTGGGTGAAGATTTCCCACTTATCTTTTTCGCCGGACTTCGAGGTTTTCTTCGCATCGATCGCGAGGACGATACACTGGTCGCCGAACTTCTCCGCCGCTTCCTTGACGAAAGCGCGCCGGGCGACAGCCGCCGTGTTGATCGACACCTTGTCGGCGCCGCAGGTGAGCAGCTTGCGAATGTCGTCCACCGTGCGCACGCCGCCGCCGACCGTGAGCGGCATGAAGCACGCTTCCGCCGTGCGCGTCACCACGTCGTAAATCGTGTCGCGGTTCTCGTGGCTGGCGGTGATGTCGAGAAAGCAAAGCTCGTCCGCGCCCGCCGCGTCATATGCGATCGCTGCTTCAACCGGATCGCCGGCATCGCGCAAATTGACGAAATTGACGCCCTTGACCACGCGGCCATCTTTGACGTCGAGGCAGGGAATGACGCGGACTTTAAACATTCACGCCGCCGTTCGCGTCGAGCGGATCAGCTTTAACGCCTCCGCCGCATCG
>DASUKT010000395.1:0-3381 GCA_036278575.1 Pseudolabrys sp.
TCGCGCAGCGCCTCGTCGGCATTGCCGGGGTCCATCTGATACGTGCGCTTGTCGCCGGTGAGCGTTTTGCTCGAGCCGACGGCGTCGCGGAATGGGCCGTAAAAGGCCGAAGCGTATTTCGCCGCATAGGACATGATCGACACATCGAGGTATCCGGACTGGTCGAGCGCCTTGCGAATTGCGCCGATGCGGCCGTCCATCATGTCGGAGGGCGCAATGATGTCGCAGCCGGCTTCCGCCTGCACCAGCGCCTGCTTGACGAGCACGGCGACCGTTTCGTCGTTGAGGATCACGCCGTCACGCAACAGGCCGTCGTGGCCATGACTGGTGAAGGGATCGAGCGCGACATCGCACAGGATGCCGACCTCCGGTACTTCCTTCTTGATGGCGCGAATAGCGCGGCAGACAAGGTTGTCGGGATTGAGCGCTTCGGAGCCGGTTTCGTCGCGCAACTTTGGATCGGTATAGGGAAAAAGGGCGATGCACGGGATCGACAACTCAGCGGCGCGCTCGGCCTCGCGCACAGCCTGATCGACCGAGAGACGCTCAACATCCGGCATCGACGCGATCGGGGCACGCGCGTTGTGTCCGTCCATCACGAACAAGGGCCAGATCAGGTCGTCGGCCGTGAGCGTGTGTTCGCGCACCATGCGGCGTGCCCAGTCGGCACGACGGTTCCGCCGCATGCGGGTGGTCAGTTCAAGACGGCTCTCCGCCGCGTTGTGTTCTACAGGCGCAAAGCGCACACGCGACTCAATGGGACGCCCGAATTTGATGGCCATTGGCGATCTCCTCGGCCCCGTTTTTAGCGCGTCGGCTGGCGGCCCGCCACATGCAGGCCGGTCTTTTCTGAGCGCAGCGTTTACGCCCGCTTTTCCAGGTCGACGCCCGCTTCGAGACTCTCCTTGTCGCGATAGATCGATGCAACCGCCAGCACCCGTCCGTTTTGCTTGTAACGGACGACGCAGTCGCGGTTCATCACGTCGCCATCGACTTCGATCGCGTCCCATTTTTCCGCATGGCCGACATAGTTGATTGGGACATCGTAATGCTGGCTCCAGAAGAACGGAGCCGACTTGAATGCCATGCGCTCGCCAATCATGTTGAGCGCGGCGATCTGGCCCTGGCGCTGCGCTACCACCCAATGCTCGACGCGAATGCGATCGCCGCTGATCCGGTCCGGCCAGCGGGCAATGTCGCCGGCGGCATAAATTCCCGGCGCACTCGTCTCCATATATTCGTTGACCGCGACTCCCTTGTCTGTCGCGAGTCCCGCCTTTTCCGCTAAAGCCAACCGAGGACGGACGCCGACGCCCATGATGACAAGATCGGCTTCCAGCGTTTCGCCGTTCTTGAGCGTCACGCGCTTACCGTCGATGGAGGTCACACTGTTTTCCAGGTGAAAGTTGACGCCGTGCTCCTCATGCAGCGCGCGGATGAAATCACCAAGCTGAGCCCCGAACACTTTTTCGAGCGGCCGCTTTTCGGGCGCGACGACATGCACTTCAATTTCGCGCGCGCGCAGCGCAGCCGCTGTTTCGAGGCCGATGAAGCTCGCACCGATGACGGCTGCGCGCTTGGCGTCTTTTGCTTGCGCGATGATTGTGCGGCAGTCGGCCAACGAGCGCAGCGTGTGCGCCTGCGCCGACCCGGGGAAATCGAGCCGTACCGGCTCGGCGCCGGTCGCAAGAAGCAACTTGTCGAACTGCACTTTGCTTCCGTCCGCGAGCGTAACGGCACGGCTGTTTGGATCGACCGCCGTCACCTCGGCTTTGAGCTTCAGAGCGACTTTGTTCTCCGCGTACCAGTCCTCACCGCGTAATGGCACCCAATCCTCCGGCGCACTGCCGGCCAGGTAATCTTTCGACAGGTTGGGGCGATCGACCGGCGTCGCGTCATCGTTGCTAAGCATCGTGATGCTGCCGGCAAAACCGCGACGTCGCAGCATCTCGGCCGCGGCAAACCCTGCCGCTCCGCCACCCACAATGACGATGCGCTCCGGCTTGGCGGCGCTCTTTGCCGGCGTCGGCTCTTCTTTCTTGCCTTTGACGAAAATCTTGCCGTCGCGTTCCTCAACCTGAAAGCAGGACAGCGGACTTAGCGCCGGGGCAGCAATGGCCTCGCCGGTCTGCAAGCTGAAATGGGCATGGTGCCAAGGGCAGCGGACGGTGTTGCCGACCAGAATGCCGTCAACCAGCGGGCCGTGATAATGCGTGCAGTGAGCTGAGACGGCGAACAGTCTGCCACCCTGACGGGCGACCAGCACCTCGTCGTCCCCGACATGGCCCGCCAGCATCGCTCCATCGGGGATATCGCCGGCCGGAATGCCTTGGGTAAGATCGGGTCCGCTGGGTTTATTGTCGCCGCCGCTCATTCGCCATGCTCCGTTTTCTGGATATTCCTGCTGGTTCTCATATTGGATGCCGCGGCCACAGGAATGTTCCTGACGCCATTGGCGTCCTCCCTTTCAAGCCGATAAAACTTAAGACCAAGCGGCGGTCGCAGGAAGTGGGTGCTAATGCACCCGCTGGTGCGCTTGGTAACGGGTTCGGGGCATGGATTTCGAGCTTTCCGAGGAGCAGCGGGCATTCCAGGCGACGGCGCGGACGTTCGCACGCGAGCAAATGATGCCGTATGCGCGCGAATGGGACGAGGCCGAGATTTTCCCAGTGCCGGCCTTGCGCAAAGCTGCCGAACTTGGATTCGGCGGCATCTACGTCAGCGATGATGTGGGCGGTTCGGCATTGTCGCGGCTCGACGCCGCTTTGATCTTCGAGGAACTGGCGCAAGGCTGCACGTCCACAGCGGCCTATATCTCGATCCACAACATGGCCGCATGGATGCTCGATGCCTTCGGCAGCCCGGAATTGCGCCAAAAACATTTGCCGAAACTCTGCACCATGGAGCACTTCGCGAGCTACTGCTTGACGGAGCCTGGCGCGGGTTCCGACGCCGCGAACCTCACCACACACGCACGCCGCGACGGCGATCATTATGTGCTCGACGGCGCCAAAGCATTCATATCCGGCGGAGGCGTTGCCGACGTCTACCTCGTGATGGTGCGGACGGGGGAGGACGGCTCTCGCGGAATTTCCTGTATTCTGGTCGAGAACGGCACACCCGGACTTTCCTTCGGCAGGCAAGAGAAGAAGCTCGGCTGGAAGTCGCAGCCGACCGCGATGGTGATTTTCGAGAATTGCCGCGTGCCGGTCGCAAACCGCGTCGGCACCGAAGGGCAGGGCTTCAAAATCGCCATGGCAGGTCTCGACGGCGGGCGCATTAATATCGGTGCCTGCTCGATCGGCGGCGCGCAGTTCTGTTTCGACCGGACAGTCGCGTACATGAAAGAGCGAAGGCAATTCGGCTCCCGGCTTGCCGATT
>DASUKT010000396.1:0-15601 GCA_036278575.1 Pseudolabrys sp.
ACGCGAGCTTGAGGCGACGCGCGCCGAATTGCGCCGCGGCATCCTTGAACTGCCGCAGGAAACCGCCGAGAGCGCCGCGCAGATGCGTCGCGTGGTTGTCGATCAGATCGAAGCGCTTGCCGAGCTTAATCGCATTGTCGCCCGTCACGGCCGTAATCTCGACACGGTCGACCCGACGCGGCGCGTAAAACGCGACGATACGCCGCTCGCAATCGGCGGCGGACGCTCCGATTTCGCGACCAGCCGCGCGGCGCCACGCGACGTCAGCAGCTTTGCGCCGCCGTCGACACGGCGGCCGGATGCGGCGCCGTTCAACCCGGCGCAGCAAGGCGGGAACAACCGAAGCGGCTGGCTCACGGATTTGCTTAACCGCGCCTCGCGCGAAGAAAACGACGGCGGCGGCGAACCCGCGCGCGAGTCGAGCCGTCCCAACGAAGAGCGCACGCCGCGCCACTCGATCGAGTCGCTCGATTCCCTTTCGGTCGACATCGCGCGCATGATCGACCACGAGGCGGCCGCCGACCTCTGGGATCGTTACAAACGCGGCGAGCGGAACGTTTTCACGCGCAGGCTCTATACGCTGCAAGGCCAGGCTGCATTCGACGAAATTCGCCGCAAGTATCGCGCCGACCGCGAGTTCAAGCAGACGGTCGATCGCTATATCGCCGAGTTCGAGCGGCTGCTTGAGGAAGTCTCGCGCGACGACCGCGGCCAGGTCGTGGCCCGCACTTATCTCACCTCCGAAACCGGCAAGGTCTACACCATGCTGGCGCACGCGGCCGGGCGGCTCGACTGACCAGGCCGGCCTCGGAGAGCTTCAGGCTCACGCCTATCGCTTGCTGCTACTGCTGCCGCCAAACAGCAGGCGGCTCGGATTGGCGTCGAGATTCTTCACCGTCTTGTCGATGGTGCTCAGCGTGCGGTGCGCCTCGGCCGAAAGCGAATCGATCTGCCGCGAGCCCTTCGCCGTCAATTTGTTGACGTTATCGGTGATCTCGGCAGTGCGCTTGTCGAGATTGTCCGAAAGCTGCTTGATCGAGCGCACCATTTCACCGACATCGCCGCCCTTCCCGTCGTCGCCGCCGGCGAGACTTTGCAGCCCCTCGGCGATCTTGTCGATGCGGCTGGAATTGCGCGCCAGCGCGGCGGAGAAGGTATCGATTTGCGCCAGTGTATTGTTGATGTGATCGGAATTGTGCGCGAGCGCTTCCGTAAACGCGTCGAGATTTTGCAAGGTCGCGTGCAGTGCCTTTTGATTGTCGGCGATCAGGTCGTCCAGGCGGCGCAACACGTCGCGCGCGGCCTGCGTTGCATCGAGCGTGGCCGCCGCCGGCGCAGTGAGCACCGGCGGATGATCTTTCGTTCCGGCAAGCGGCGGCGAATTCACCGAGCCGCCATGGAGCGAGAGCGACGCAATGCCGGTCAGCCCCTGGAATTCGAGCCCGACTTCGGTGTCCGGCCGCACGGCGACCGCCTTGTCGATGGCGATGTTCGCCAGCACGCGCTTCGGCTGCGATGGGTCAAGCGAGAGCGAGGTGACCTCCCCGACCCTGATGCCGTTGAACAAAACCGGGGCGCCCGTGCGCAAACCCGAGACCGATCCGTCGAACGTCACGCGATAGTAGGCGCGTTCGCTCGAGCTGCCGCTGCTCTGGAACCAGTAGATAAAGCCGAACACGGCGGCAATCACGGCCAGCGTGAACGAGCCGATGACGACGTAATTCGCTTTCGTTTCCATCAGGCCGTTCTCCGCTCAGGCATGGACCGCCGTCGTCACTTGGTCGAGCGCGCGTGAGCGTTTCCCGTGAAAATAGGCTCTGAGCCAGGGATGCTCGGATGCGAGCATTGTCTCCATCGTGCCTTGCGCGATGACCTTGCCGTCCGCCAGCACCGCGATCCGGTCACACACCGTGTGAAGGCTGTCGAGGTCGTGCGTTACCATGAAAACGGTCAAGCCTAAAGTGCGCTGGAGCGTGGCGATCAGGGTGTCGAAATCACCCGCGCCGATCGGATCGAGCCCCGACGTCGGCTCGTCGAGGAAGACGATTTCCGGATCGAGCGCAAGCGCGCGGGCGAGCGCGACGCGTTTGGTCATGCCGCCCGACAGTTCGGACGGAAACTTGTCCCGCACGTCCGCGCTCAAGCCCACCATTTTCAGCTTTGCAACGGCAAGCTCGTCGAGCAGCCGCTGTGACAGTTCCAAATATTCCCGCACGGGAAATTGCAGATTTTCTTTCACCGTCAGTGACGAAAACAGCGCTCCCTGCTGGAACAGCACGCCCCAGCGCCGGTCGACCGCCTGCCGTTGCTTGTCGCTCGCAGCATCCATATCGACCCCGAACACCTCGATCTTGCCATGCCGCTTCGGCAGCAGGCCGATGATGGTCCGCATGAGCACCGATTTGCCCGCGCCGGAGCCGCCGACAAAGCCGAGCACCTCGCCGCGGTAAACGTCGAGGTCGAGATGATTGAGCACGTTCGTTTCGCCGAAGCCGGCAACGACATCGCGCACGGCGATGACGACTTCCTTTCCATTCCTGCCGTTCGCGATCATCGCTCACATTCCGATGGAGGCGAAGAAGATGGCGAACAGGCCGTCGAGCACGATGACCAAAAATATCGACTCGACCACGGAGGCGGTGGTCTGCAGGCCCAATGACTCGGCACTGCCTTTCACCTTCAGGCCCTGCACGCAGGCGACAATGCCGATCACGAGCGCCATAAACGGCGCCTTGATCATGCCGACTTCGAACGTCTGCAGCGAAATCGCTTCTTTTAGCCGCCCCAGAAAAATCTCCGGATCGATGCCGCCGTAAAACCAGGCCACAAGCCCGCCGCCGTATAGCGCCGCCATCGAGCCCAGAAAGGTCAGGATCGGCACGCCGATCACCAATGCGAGAATGCGCGGGAGAATGAGCACCTCGACCGGATCGAAGCCCATCGTGCGCAGGGCATCGATTTCTTCGCGCATTTTCATCGAGCCGAGCTCGGCGGTGTAAGCGCTGCCGGAGCGCCCGGCGACCATGATGGCGACGATCAGCACGCCAATCTCGCGCAGCACCAGGATGCCGACCATGTCGACGACATAGACGTCGGCGCCGAATTTTCGGAAATGGAAGATGCCCTGCTGCGCGATGATGCAGCCGATCAGGAACGTGATCAGCAGGATGATCGGCACGGCGCGCCAGCCCACGTTCTCCAGGTGATGCACCATGGCGGTCAAACGGAAACGGCGCGGACGCGCCAGCACGCGCATGAGCGCGACAGAAACAGCGCCAACCATATTGGCGCTCGACACGAGCGAATCGAGCGCCTTGACCACCGTGCGGCCAACCGCAACGAGCGTGTGGATGAATTCGCTTGCGTGGCGGCGCGGCGGCGTCTTTTCCGGCACGCCGCGGACCTCGTCCATCAATCCGCGGTAGGTCTCCGCGAGCCCGACCATGGTCGCGTCGCAGCCATGCGCCTTCCAGGCCCGCACCAGCCGCTCCAACAGCCAGGCGCCGAAGGTGTCGAGCCGCTCGATCCCGCCGGCATCGACAATCACGCTGCGGATCGCCTCGCGTTTGCCGGTCTGCGCGTCGATAAGTCCCTCGAGGACGCGCGCGTGCTGCGCCGTCCAGGCGCCGGCCGCCGCCAGCCTCAGGCGCTCGCCCTCGGTCGTGCTCTCAAGCAGTGTAGCGGTCATTCAGCGTGGCCTGCGCCCAGCCATGGCGGCAACATCCGAATCCGGGCCATACTCGACCACACCTTGGAACCTGTCGAGGGCCGCCGTTAGCCGTTGAAACATGGATATCCCCGAACCGCTGTCGCTTTCCGCCGCGATCGAACGCTGGCCGATCGCCGGCCGCTTTAATATCAGCCGCGGCGCCAAAACCGAGGCCGTTGTGGTCGTTGCCAAGCTGGCGGACGGTATCTACCGCGGACATGGCGAATGTGTGCCTTATGCACGTTACGGCGAGACCGTCGAGGGTGTCGTGGCCGCGATCGAAGCCCTGCGGCCGACGATCGCGCACGGGCTCGATCGGAAGGGCCTGCAGGCGGCCATGCCGCCGGGTGCCGCGCGCAACGCGATCGACTGCGCATTCTGGGATCTGGAAGCCAAACGCGCCTGCAAACGCGTTTATGAACTGGCGGAACTCGCCGCACCCAAGCCACTGATAACGGCCTACACGATTTCTCTGGATGAACCGGCGGCGATGGCGCGCGCGGCCGAAAAGGTCGCGTCGCGGCCCGTCCTCAAGATCAAGCTTGGCGCCGCCGGCGACCCGGCACGCATCGCGGCGGTGCGCACTGCGGCGCCGGAGGCTACTCTCATTGTTGACGCTAACGAAGGCTGGGCTGAAACGAATCTGGCCGAAAACATCGCGGCCTGCGCGGACGCAGGCGTGAAGCTGATCGAACAGCCGCTGCCTGCCGGGCGCGATCAGGCATTAGCGGAGCTGAGGCGCAGCGTCGCCATTTGCGCCGACGAAAGCGCGCACGATCGCGCATCGCTTGCTTTGCTCATCGGCAAATACGACGCAGTGAACATCAAGCTGGATAAAGCGGGCGGCCTCACCGAAGCACTGGCAATGGCCGATGAAGCCCGGCGGCTTGGATTCGCGATAATGACCGGATGCATGGTGGCAACATCGCTCGCGATGGCTCCCGCCGTGCTGCTTGCGCAAAAGGCGCGCTACGTCGATCTCGATGGCCCGTTACTGCTCGCGGCCGATAGGCCGCACGGTCTGCGCTACGATGAAAGCTGTGTATTTCCTCCCGCCATGGAACTGTGGGGATAATGGAACACGCTGATTCTTTTTGACAATTGTCAGAACATTTATTTACGCAGCGCTTTGCGCAGGCCCACACATTGCCTTAGACTTCGCTGAAATGACGGTGCGAAAAACCGTCAGGGGAAATACCAAGTTCGGGGACAATTTATGCGCTACCGCGAGTTCGTTTTGAGCGCCGCGTTGCTGTTTGCGACCGCTGCGCCCTCCTCGGCAACCATGCTGATTTCAGAGGATCGCGGCGGCCAAATCGGTCAATACCTGGAAACCTTCGCCGCCGTGCGATCGAGCGGCGAGCGCGTCGTCATCGACGGCAACTGCCTGTCGGCGTGCACGCTGGTGCTCGGCGTTGTTCCGCGCGACCGCATTTGCGTCACGCCGCGCGCGCGCCTTGGCTTCCACGCAGCGTGGATGCCCGATGCCGACGGGCACCCCGTGACGAGCCCCATGGGAACGCAGGCGTTGTGGAAGTTCTATCCGAACTCGGTGCGCCACTGGATCAATCGGCATGGCGGGCTGTCGCGGCGGATGATCTATTTGCAAGGGCGCGACCTGGCGGCAATTTTGCCTTCGTGCAATGCACCGCGGACGGTGCAAGCGCACGCGCATTCACGCCATCGCCTCTCGACGGCTCAGGCGCTTGGCTATCAGCGCGCAAGCGCCGCCCGCGATAGCCGATAGCGCCATCGCGGCATAGGCCCCGCTGCCGAAGGCTGCGAACAGCAATCCCGAAATGCCTGTTGCCACGGCCATTGCAAGGCCAACGGCGATCGCGAGATAGCCCTGCGCCGTTGCACCCTGAGCCGGTGGCGTGTGTCGGGCGATGAAGCCGAGCGTGCCGAGATGAGTGGCGGCAAAACTCAAGGCATGCAGAAGCTGTAACCACGGCAGCACCGCAGCGGGCGGATCGAGCGCCATCCCGGCCCATCGCAGGGTGGCGCCGGTTGCGCCGATAAGCAGCAGCCGGATCGGTGTGATCCAGGAGGGCAGCCGCCCGGAAACCGCAAACAATGCGATTTCGGCGACAACGCCGAGCGCCCACAACGCAGCGATCGCAACGCCATCGAGACCTTTGGCGCTCCACGCGACCACGGAGAAGCTGTAAAAGACCGCGTGGCTCGCCTGAATCAAACTCGCGGCCGCCAGGACGACGAGATAAACGGGATCGCGCAGTAATCCTTTGCGCTTTCCGTTTTCATGCCCCGCTTCCCTAAGCGGCGAGAGCGGAGCAAGGGCAAGCGCGGCAAGCGCCACGCCGGCATAACCGGCTGTTATCAGCCAGATGAGATCGCGCGCAGGCAGCAGGTCGGCAGCGTAACCCGCCAAAAAACCGCCGACGATGAACGCCCCGGAGCCCCAAAGCCGAACCGTCCCATAAGCTCGGCCGAGAGGGGGCAATCCCCGCAACGCATAGGCATCTGTCAAAGGCATCACGGGGGTATAGGCGGCCGATGCGACGGCAAAGAAAGCGAGGATAGAGACCGGGCCCTGAGCAATGCCAAGCGACGCATAACCCATAACTGACGTACAGGCACAGACGACAAGCAGTGGGCGAAGTCCGTCGCGCAAGTCGGCCTGTCGTGTCACCAGAGGGACGACAATCACACGGACAAGCATGGGGATTGAGAGCAGGAGGCCGATCGCCTGCGCGTCCAGGCCATTGGCTTTGAGCCAAAGCGGAAAAAACGGCATCTGGATGCCGCCGAGCACAAAAATGGCCACGTAAAGCGCCGCGAGCCGCGGCATGAAGCCGGCGGGGATGGAAGGTTGGAGCGTCACATCGTCAACGTTGCTGGACGAATCAGGCGGCGTGATTGATAGACTGAGCCGGCTCGGATTGCACATGGCGATTGACCGTGGCTGATCCATACCGCTTGGCTGAGACAAATCCCGCAAGACCGGGGCAGACCGGTCACCCGCAGTCTTCCGCCCCCCGCGACGACACGCGGGGTCGCCGGCACCTCGGCGAATACGATTCGCGCAGCCGCACGACCGTAACGCCACTGCTCCTCATGAAATCTCTCGATCGCATCGAAGGGCTGATGCGTGCCGGCACGGCAGATGCTTTTCAAAGCGCGCAGCAGGAATTGCGCGCGATGACCAAGATCATGCGGCATGGCGCAGCGCGGACGGAACGGGAAGCGTCGCGCCGCGAACAACTGTTGGAGTTGCTCGATCTCATCGAACGGCGCGTCAGTGGCATTGCGGCGAAGCGCGCCAGCGCCGCGGAAGGATTTACCCCTTTCAAGGCGGCGACAACCCGCAGGGCTGCTGGTGTCAGCAAAACCCTCGTTGCGCCGGTGCAGGCGCATGCAGGTGTGGAAACGCGCGAAAACGACTCGTCCGAAGAACGCCCGACAAATATCGGACTCACGCAGCGGCTGGCAGATGACAGCGCCTACGTGCCATTCGAAATGGAAGCGCACGGCGAGCCGCTTTCGGCGCCCCGCGAAGAGGCTCGCCGGCACATTCATGCACCGGCAAAAGCCATGCCGAAGACATCGCATTCCGTCCCGGAGCGGATGGCGGCGAGCGCGACACTGCCCGTGCTTGCGGAGCTGACCGAAGAAGAACGGCTCGCGCTGTTCACGTAAAACAATTTGCCGTCTTAGCGGGAAATCAGCTTGGCAAACGTATCGGCATCGACATTGCCGCCCGACAGCACGCCGACCACAATCTTTCCTTTGACATCGACCTTGCCGGCGAGCAATGCCGCCAAGCCGATGGCGCCGCCGGGCTCGACCACCAATTTCAATTCGCGGAATGCATAAGCAACCGCGTCCGCCACGTCGGCATCGCTCGCCGTGACGCCTTCGCCGATCAGCGCGCGATTGATCGGAAAGGTCAGTTCGCCGGGCGTTGCCGTCATCAGCGCGTCGCAGATCGTGCCGCTCATGCGCGCGTTGCGCTCGCGCTGGCCGCTCTTGAATGAGCGTAAAGTATCGTCGAAACCTTCCGGCTCGGCCGTATAAAACCTCGCTTCCGGCACCCGCGATTTCACGCCGAGCGCGATACCGGCCGCGAGGCCGCCGCCGGACGCGCCGACGACCACGATGTCCGGTTTCAAATTCAAGTGCGCCAGGTCCTCGACGATCTCCGTACCGATCGTGCCCTGACCCGCGATGATCATCGGATCGTCGAACGGCGGCACGATGGTCGCGTCGCGTTCATTCGCTATTTTGTGCGCAATCGCTGCGCGGTCTTGCCTGTCGCGGTCGTAAAGAACGATCTCCGCGCCGAGTGCGGCCGTGCGCTCGCGTTTCGCCTTCGGGGCGTCGCTCGGCATCACGATGGTTGCGCGAAGTCCACAAAGCTGCGCGGCGGCAGCAACACCTTGCGCATGATTGCCGCTCGAATAGGCAACCACGCCGGCGGCACGGCGCTCCGGCGGGATCGTCGAAATCTTATTGTAGGCGCCACGGAATTTGAACGACCCGGTGCGCTGCAAGGTCTCCACTTTCAGAAAGACGCGTGCGCCCAGCCGCTCGTCGAGCACCGGCGCATTGATGAGCGGCGTGCGCACGGCGACACCGGCGAGCCGTTTTGCCGCCGCATCGATGTCGGCGGCGGTCGGCGCTTTGATGTTCTCCATGAGGCCCATGGCAAGAGGCTAGCGCCGACATCTCTCGCTGTCATCATCCGGGAAAGCGGATGATCCAGTAACACCGGCCTCGTTGATGCAAAATGCACCGTGAAGCGCTGGATTCCCCGCTTTCGCGGGGAATGACGGTCGCGGGTTGCCGCGTTTGGCCGGATGCGAGAAACTGACATCCGCAGTATTTCTTACGCCCACTGAAGGAAGCACTCCCATGGATCTCGGAATTTCCGGCCGCAAGGCCATTGTTTGCGCATCGAGCCGCGGCCTCGGCAAGGCCTGCGCAAAGGCGTTGGCCGAGGCCGGATGCGAGGTCGTGATCAATGGCCGCGACGCCCAGAAGCTCGAGGCGACCGCCCATGAATTGAAAGCGGCGACGGGCAGAAAGATCGTTCCGGTCGCCGCCGATGTTGCTTCGGCGGAAGGGCAAAAGGCGCTGCTCGCCGCCTGCCCCGCTCCCGACATTCTCGTCAATAACAACGCCGGGCCGCCGTTGCGCAATTTCCGCGAGCTGTCGCGTCAGCAACTGATCGACGGCGTGATCGCCAACATGATTACCGCGATCGAACTTATTCAGAAAGTGATCGATCCGATGGCCGAGCGGCGCTTCGGCCGCATCGTCAACATCACCTCCGGCTCGGTGAAGGCGCCGCTCCCGGGCCTCGATCTATCGTCCGGTGCGCGCGCGGGATTGACTGCGTTTCTCGCCGGCGTCGCGCGCACGGTGGCGGACAGGAACGTCACCATCAACCACATCCTGCCCGGCGCGTTCGACACCGACCGCTTGCGCGGGACGCTCAACAAAGCCGCGGAGCAAAAGAAAAAGAGCATCGAGGAGGTCGCAGCCGAACGCAAAGCCGGTATCCCCGCGCGCCGCTTCGGCGATCCGGCGGAATTCGGCGCGGCCTGCGCTTTCCTTTGTTCGGCGCACGCCGGCTACATCACCGGTCAAAACCTGCTGATCGACGGCGGCACGTTTCCGGCGGCGTTTTAGCGGCCCGACTCTACGCCGTCAGGCCGCCTGCTTTTCCGCGTCGAACTCCACGCCCATGCGCGTCGGCTTGCGCCAGATCACATGGCACGGACGACGGAAGTGATCGTGGTCGATCACCAGGACAAATTCGTCCGGAATGCCGATCTGGCTTGCCACTTCGAGGCAGGCGCCGACGGGCGACACGTTGCGGATTTGGCAATCGATGCCGCCGGCGCGATTGAAGGCGATGCTGCCCCGCTTGAACACGCGGTGGCGCTGAGCCTTGCGTCTTTCATTCATGACTTCCTCCGTCGTTGCCGGCGTTCGGCCCCTTGGCCCGTCAATGCCGGCGAGGGTCAGACGGTTGACCGACGCGAAAAATGCTACGCCGCGCGGTTTATCGGCGGATGAAACTGATCGTCGAAACAAAGACGATCCGGCAATGTCCTGCTAACCATGCGTCCGTCCGTTTCCTGACATTCATTGCGATGGACGCCGGCGTTAGGCTTTAAGCCACGGATTTTATTTGCAATTTACGATTTTCCCCGCAGCGGCGGCATTAAGCTTGCGATGAACCGCCGCTGGGGACATGCGCATGCCGCATATCGGAAGCTCGCTGATCGATTGGCTCACCGCCGATTTCGAGATTCTCGGCCTCGCCGGGCAGAACTGGATGCTGGCGCTTTCCGGGGGCGCCGCCGCAATCTTCTTCATCGTTGCGCTGGTGAGCCGCGCTTGCGATAGGCCGACCCGCCGCATCCACTAACAACCTCCGCACGCGCTCGTTGACGGCGGCCACGACGATAGGGTTGCCCGCAGACCCTTTGCCATCGCATAGTCCGCCGCGACCTGCTTGGCGTGATCGGCTTGCCGGTTCGTCATTCCGGGGCGCGGCTGACCAAAGTCGGCTTTAGCCGACTTTGGCACTATCTCAAGTGCCGATCTCGGGTAAACCCGAGATCCCGGAATGACAGAATTGGTCGGGCAAATCCCGCGCCACACCAAAACATCTGCCCTTGGGGAGGAAGAAAGAAATGAAGCTCGTTCGCTATGGCGCGCCCGGCCGCGAGAAGCCCGGCATTATCGACGCCGACGGCAAGGTCCGCGACCTGTCGAAGGTCGTCAAAGACATCGACGGGGCGATGCTCGCCTCCGGCGGCCTCGCCAAAATCAGGAAAGCGAACATCAAGCGGCTGAAAGTCGTCTCGGGTAAGCCCCGGCTCGGCTCTTGCGTGACCAACGTGCGCAACTTCATCGCCATCGGCCTCAATTACCGCGACCACGCGGAGGAAGCCGGCATGCCGATCCCCAAGGAGCCGGTGATCTTCAGCAAGATGACGAGCTCGATCTGCGGCCCGAACGACAACACGATGATGCCGAAGGAAGGCGCCAAGCTCGACTACGAGTGCGAGCTCGGCATCGTCATCGGCAAGCGCGCGCGCTATCTCAGCAAGGAGAAGGCGAAGGACGCGATCGCCGGCTATTGCATCGGCAACGACGTCTCCGAGCGCGCCTTCCAGATCGAGCGCTCCGGCAGCCAGTGGTTCAAGGGCAAGAGTTGCGAGACCTTCGGGCCGATCGGGCCGTGGCTCGTCACCCGGGACGAGATCAAGGACCCGCAGAACCTCAACATGTGGCTGAAGGTGAACGGTGAGCAGCGCCAGCACGGCAACACGCGCACGATGATCTTCGGCTGCGAATATCTCGTCTGGTATTGCTCGCAGTTTTTCGTGATGGAGCCGGGTGACGTCATCATCACCGGCACGCCGCCGGGCGTGGCGCTCGGCATGAAGCCGGAGCCGAAATTCCTGAAGGTCGGCGACGTGGTGACGCTCGCCATCGACGGGCTGGGCGAGCAGCGGCAAAAGGTGGTGGCGGCAAAGTAATCTGTCACTCGGTGGCAGGCGTCAGCGCGGGATTCAGAAACCGCGCCCGCCGACATCTTGGCAAGGCATCCGCGTTGGCGGACGGTCCGCCACTGCCGCGCGGTGAATCTTTCCTGACAGTGTACGGTCGCTATATTGGCGGGCGAAGGAGACGGCCCCATGAGCCACGTCCTCGAAGCCCGATCCGAACGGGTCGACCTGCGCATGACACCTGCCGCAAAGCGGGCGCTGCAGCAGGCAGCCAAGATCAAGAACAAAACACTGACCGAGTTCCTGCTCGACACGGGACTTAACGCCGCGTTCGATGCGCTGGCCGACTGCCGCGTGTTTCAGCTTGACGCAAAGCGATGGAACGCCTTCATGCGTGCCCTCGAGCATCCGCCTAAAGCTAACCCGCGTCTGCGCAAGCTGCTCGTCCGCAAACCGAGTGGAAAGCGTGAGCGGCACAAAATCCGCTCTCACCACACCGGCGCCGCTTACTCCCGAGCACGCGCTTGACGTGTTCACAGGCGTTACGCCACTCGACGAGTGGCTTAAGCGACGCGCGCTGCGCAATGAGGCGGATGGCGCGTCGCGCACGTTCATCACTTGCGTCGGCTCACGCGTCGTCGGCTACTATTGTCTCGCGGCGGCATCGGTATTGCACGAGGCGGCGACAGGCAAGGTCCGGCGCAATATGCCCGAACCGGTGCCGGCCGTGCTCATCGGCCGTCTGGCAGTTGATCGGAACTGGCGCGGCAAAGGCATTGGTGCCGATCTACTGCGGGACGCGCTGCTGCGAATTATCGGTGCCGCCGACATGATCGGCGTGCGCGCCGTCCGCGATCTGGGATGAAGCAAAGGCGTTCTATGAAAGACACGGCTTCCGTGCTTCACCCCTCGATCCGCTGACGCTGATGGTCACAGTCGAGGAAGTACGACGGATGATGGATTAGAACGTCCCTGCGATCTTGAAGCCTTCGCCAGCGCGGCGACATGTAAAAAGACACGCTGAAAAAGCCGTTTGATGAGTCGGAATGGGAACAGACAGCCGCGCGGGCAGCGGCGTTTGATCCATATCGAACAAGGTCGAGTGTCATGTCTGTAAGGTCAGGTGTCGTGTCCGAGCCAGTGCTATCCGCCGATACGGCGGTCATCTGCCCGCGCTGCGGCATTCCGATGCGGCTTTCGCAAATCGCCGCATCGCACGAACATCTTGTGTTTCAGTTCGATTGCCAGTGCGGCTTCGAGTATCAAAGGTCGGCAAGTCCGAGCGTTAGCGAGCCTTCCCCCCCGTTGCCGGCGTGCGAGCGCCTATGACTCGGCCGGGGTCAATCGCTTCGACGGCCAATGCCGCGGTGCAAGGCTGTCGCAACAGCCGCAGGCAGACTCGCGCAACCCCTCGGCATCGATGACGCTGATTTTGCCGCGGCTGTAGTCGATCAGCCCTCGCGTATGCAGTCCCTGCGCAAGCAGCGTCACGGTGGTGCGCCTGATTCCGAGCAGCCCCGCGATCTGCTCCTGCGTCGCAAAAATCATGTCGCTTTGCACGCGCCGGCTACACTCGAATAACCAGCGGCAAAATCGCCTGTCAGCAGCATGCACGGTATTGCAGGCGGCGATCTGCTGCGCCTGGATGAAAATCCAGTCGCGGCAAAGGCGCAGCAACAGCGAAATCTCGCGGTCGTCCTCGGCGGCCGCCCGCAGCACGTCTGCCACGATCTTGACGAAGCGGCCGCCGATTGTAACCAGGCCGGCCGTCGCAAAGCGGCCTTCGTCGCGATCGAGGCGCGTGCCGGCGGCCCCTTCCCGGCCGACGCTGGCGACCTCGATCGTTTGTCCGTCCACCAGCGGCAGCACAATCGAAATGTACCCAGATACCGGGAAATAGCTATGCGTCACCGGACGGCCCGCCTCCCACAACAGCGTGTTGGCGGCAAGCGTCACCTCGTTCATGTGCGGTTTCAGCCGCGCCAAGCCCCCCGGCGAAAGCGCCGCGAGGCAAGCATTGTAGCTTGGCCCCGTTGTCGATCCTTGGGGCCAGCCGGCCGGCGCGTTCGTTACAAGTCTTGCCATGAAGTACCACCGCGCCGTTGCGGAAAAAGCCGCGCGCGAAAATATGTTATTTATTGAAAACGCGGCCGATGTTTTGCGTCAAGGACAAACCCACGCCGTCCTTCATCCAGCCCCGCGCGCGTTCATGCAACAACGGCGTGCGGACCACCTAGGTTCCCTGCTGGAATTAGCCGGCACCATGGGCCGGAACGAAAGCTGCCGGGGCGGGAAAAGACGCCCCCGCTTCTTCCGCAAAAAAAACGCTGAGTTCAAACGCTTGCGCCCGCACTTTTGACCGGCCGGGCGATTGAAGTGAAACGGCCCTACCCAAGATTATCGCCACAGCTTGGGCACGAGCGGTTCATGCCACAAGCCCCTGATCCTCGGTCCGGGGCGCTCCCCGCGCGCCACCAATTCCGTCACCGCCCACACCAGCGCGTCGAGGCGGTCGGGCGAAGCGCCGGACGACAGGCCGCCGAGGCCGAAGTCGCACATCTCGTCTTCCAGCGCCGCAAATGCAGCACCCACGTGCTTCACCTTGCCTTGCGCATACATCGCGGCGACGGGCTCGGCGCGCAGCCACTTGCCGCGCGTCGCATGCACGCTTTTGACCGGAATGCGCGCGTCGATCTGGCGGATCACCGCGGCCACCATGTCGCCGCCCTGGTTGACCTCGGCGACGATCGCATCCGCCTCAAGCCGCCGGTAGAGCGCGGCCGCCTTCGCCGCCCAGCCGGCGGGTGCGAGCCCCTGCGCGCTCGCATCCTCCAGCACATAGACGACGCCGCTTTCGGCAAGACCCGCCGCGACAATACCGCAGGCGTCAGACTTCGTGCGCGCGGTCGCCGGCGGATCGATGCCGACGACAATGCGCTGCAACGGCGGCGCTTCCGTCACGCGCGCCGCTTCGATCATCGCGCGCGACCACAGCGCATCAGCGCGGTCCTCGATGATCTCGCCGTCGATCTCCTGCCGCCCGAGCCTTGTGCCGGCATAGCGCGCGAGAATTTCGTCGATAAAGGCGGGAGAGAGATGCGCGGCATTGGCCTGCGTGCCGGCGCGCGTCACTGCCGTGCGAGGATCGGCAACGAGTCGCTTGATGAGCGCGATCGGCCGCGGCGTGGTGGTGATGAGCTGGCGCGGGCGTTTGCCCAGACGCAGGCCGAATTGCAGCATGTCGAAGGTCGCGTCCACGTGACGCCACTTGGCGAGCTCGTCGCACCATGCGGCATCGAACTGCGGCCCACGCAATTGCTCCGGGTCTTCCGCCGAAAAGGCGTAGGCCACCGCGCCGTTCGGCCATTCGAGGCGGCGGCGCGTCGCGGTCCATTGCGGTCGCTCAGCCCGCCGCGAGACGCGCAAGATGCCGGAAGGCCCTTCGATCATCACCTCGCGCACGTCGTGCTCGGTCTCGCCGACGAGCGCGATCGAGCGGTGCGGCGCACGCGCATAAGGCGGCATGCCGGCAACAAGCGCGCGCACGAATTCTGCGCCCGCGCGCGTCTTGCCGGCGCCGCGGCCGCCGAGCATCAGCCAGGTGGTCCAGCCGCGGCCATTGTTGGCACGAAGCGGCGGCTCCTGATGTTCGTGCGCAAAAAGGATGAAGTCATGCTCAAGGCTCCGCAGCACTCTCTCCGGAAGAGCCACCAGCGTTTCCTTCGCCAGTCCGGCTTGCGACGAACGCGTTAATGCGTCGCGCAAGTTCGTTACGGAGTTCATCGATGTCGGTGGGGAAGTCGTCGTTTTCGTCATGATCCTTGTCTTGTGCGGGCGCGGGGCTGAGCGGCGCGATCTGGCGCAGCGTCGCCATGAGGTTCGCGAGCGTGCGCGCGGTGCGCTCGGCATCGATCGGGCTTTGCGGCATGGTGTCGAGCCGTTTACGCATGGCTTCGACCGAGGCAAGCTCGTTCAGGATGTCGGCGTGCAGCCGCGCGACCGTTTCCTGAATCGGCGGAAGGTTCGTTGCGGGTTGCGTCGCCCATTGGCCCCCTCTCTCCGCAAAAGGAAGGGTCAGAGAGGGAGGCTCTTGCGCGCCTGCGCTCGGATTCGATTGACCCCCACCCGTTTCGGCGGGCGACCTCGCCCCTTCAGAGGGAGGTGAAGAAGCGGCAGCGTAGCGCGCGGCCAGCGCCTCCGCTTCCGCCTCAAGCTTTGCCGCGGGCGGAAGGTCGCGCGGCGGCGCCTTGTGACGGACCCAGCCGAGGCGATTGGCCAGGCGCTGGAAGGTGGTGCCGTGACATCTGAAGTCGGCCGCGATGTCGACGACGCGGTCCTCCGTCTGCTCGTAGCGGCGGCGGCCCTCGGCGAGGAGCTCAGGCGTATAGATGTAGCGGCGCGA
>DASUKT010000397.1:0-2709 GCA_036278575.1 Pseudolabrys sp.
GCCGGACGCTTGATGCTGTCCCACTCGTCCGCGACATTGGCCGCTCGCGCGGAAACTGCGGCCAGCATGGCCGCGCCCGCAACCGCGATGAACAGATTTCGTTTCATGAAAGTGATCCTCCCTGAATACCGGCGCTGATCGGCCAGCTTGCAACCGCCATGATGCGCAAGCATCGCGCGCGCTGTCAAAGGCGCAGGTAATCTACCGCTTGCTGAAACGGAATGACCCGGCGATATTACCGCCCGGTGGCCGCTGACAAACGATTGACCGCCTAAAAATCAGAAGCAGTGGGGATGAGCTTCATGAACATCAAAGTCGGCAAAGAAGCGATCGCGGAAGCCTCAAAAAAACTGTCGAACTGGGGCCGCTGGGGCAAAGACGATCAGATCGGCACGCTCAATCACGTCACGCCGGAGGACATCGTCAAGGCCGCGGGCCTGATCCGCACCGGAAAAGTGTTTGCGCTCGGCATTCCGCTCGACCGCACGGGCCCACAGACCGGTTTGTTCGGCGGACGTTTCAATCCGATCCATCAAATGCTGGCGACCGGCACCGATGCAATCGCCGGCCAGCAGGACTGGAACAAGATTCGTTATGCCGACGACACGCTGATGCTGTGCGTGCAGGGCGCGACCCATTGGGACGCGTTGGGCCACATTTTCTATGAGGATAAGGCCTACAATGGTCACGATGCCAAGCTCATCGACTCGCGCGGTCTTTCCGTGCTCGGCATCGAGCATTCCAAGAACAAGATGGTCGGGCGCGGCGTGCTACTCGACATCGCGCGCTTTCGCGGCGTCAAGTGGATGCAGGACGGCGAGAGCATTTCCAACGACGAGCTCGACAAGTGCGCCAAGGACCAGAATGTGTCGATCGGCCGCGGCGACTTCGTCATCGTCCGCACCGGACAGATGGAGCGCTGCCTCGAGGAAAACGAATGGGGCGGCTACGCTGGCGGCGACGCACCCGGCGTCAAGTTCGAGAATTGCTACTGGTGCCAGGAAAAGGAAGTCGCCGCCATCTGCACCGACACCTGGGGCGTGGAAGTACGGCCCAACGAAACCAAGGACGCGAACCAGCCGTGGCACTGGGTCGTCATCCCGGCCATGGGCCTTTGCATGGGCGAGATTTTCTACCTCAAGGAGCTTGCAGAGGATTGCGCGGAAGACGGCGTCTATGAGTTCTTCTTCTGCGGACCGCCGCTGATCATCACCGGCGGCACCGGCTCGCCGATCAATCCGCAGGCGATAAAGTAATTGACCGTCACGCGGCGCAAGAAACGTCATAATTTGGGCGATCGAAGCAGGCCCTGTGGCGTTCTTCGCTTCCTCCTGGAGTGAAGTTCGTCCGCTTCATTTGAATTCACGCGCACAGGCCACGATGAAGCTCAAGGAGATGTTCTATGTGCTCGGCTTGCGGCCGAAGCCACGCACCTATGGCCACGCGCGCCAGATCATCGATCTGCCCGTCGACGGCAAGATTGAATATGCGCGGTGGCTGCATCCCAAGGCGCAGGATCTTCGGATCGCGCCGGAGGAAATGCTGGAGCTGCGCCGCTTCCTGAAGCCCGGCGATTTCGCCATCGATATCGGCGCGCATTCGGGCGACTCGACCTTGCCGATCGCGCTGGCCTGCGGCGCAGAAGGCGCCGTGCTTGCACTGGAGCCTAACCCGTATGCATTCGAAATTCTAAAGGCCAACGCGGCAGTCAATCCGCAAAAGACGAACATCGTCCCGCTCTGCTGCGCCATTACCGAGCAGGACGGGAACTTCGAATTCAGCTACGGCGACCCGGGATTTATCAACGGCGGCGATTTCAGCGAGCGCAGCGTTTGGGAGCACGGCAGCGCCTTCACGATCCAGGTTCGCGGGCGTCCCCTGCAGCACATTCTGAATGAGATGCCGGCGGATCGGCTCGCGCGTCTGCGCTATGTCAAGACCGACACCGAGGGTCACGACGCGCGTATCCTGCATTCGATCCGCGACCTTCTCGAACGCTACCGTCCTTACATCAAGGCGGAGGTCTACGGCCGCCTCTCAAGCGAGGAGAGGATAGGCCTGCACGGCTCGCTGTCCGGCCTCGGCTACAGTGTTTTCAAGGTGGAGGGTGGTATGCTTTTTACCGAGCAGCGGCTGAGCGCAGCGGACATGATGCGGTGGACGCATTTCGACATTTTCGCCGCCCCGGCATAATAAGCGGCGGGCGCCGGCCTGTGCATTCGTAAGTTCAAGGAGAAAATTATGGCTCGTTATCTCAAGCGCGGTTTGGACGCGGGCGCGATCAAGGCCGCCGACGCCAAAGTCCGCGAAACGGTCGAGGGCATTCTGGCGGACATCGAGGCGCGCAAGGATGCGGCCGTGCGCGACTTGTCGAAGAAATTCGACAACTGGTCGCCTGCGGACTTCAAGCTCAGCCCGCAGGAGATCGAGCGCGCCATTTCGCAGGTGTCGAAGCGCGATCTCGATGACATGAAATTCGCGCAGGCGCAGGTGCGCAACTTCGCCCAGAAGCAGCGCGAGACGATGCTCGACCTCGAGGTCGAGACGCTTCCCGGCGTCATCCTCGGACACAAGCACATCCCGGTCGAGTCGATCGGCTGCTACGTACCGGGAGGCCGCTATCCGATGGTCGCCTCCGCGCACATGTCGATCGTGACGGCGAAGGTTGCCGGCGTGAAGCGCATCATCGCTTGCGCGCCGCCGTACAAG
>DASUKT010000398.1:0-10360 GCA_036278575.1 Pseudolabrys sp.
GATGAAGTGGATTTCCCCGGGGGTTGCCGTGCACAACGCCGCAGTATTTGCATCTGCTCTTGCTCTCCTGGCCGCTGCGGCAGGAATGGCTGCTTATGAATGGACTCGAATAAAGGCCGGTAGGCCTATTCTGAAAGGCAGCATGGCCGTCGAATTGTACTGGGTCGGTTACCTGAGCTTGTTTGTGCTCGGAATCACGTTCGCTTTATCGGAAATTTTGCATTAGCCGAAACGAAAAGAGAGCAGGTTATCGATCGCGCGCAGTTCGTCCAATATCCGATGGATACGACCTGAATCCTTTTGGGCGATTGCCTCCGGAATCGATGACAGGCTTTTTTTCGCATCATCGATGAGGCGTCGAAAAGTGGGCGCTGTTCGCACGTCGTCGCCGGCGATATCGTCACAATGATGGAGCTGCCCGGCATAGTGCTGGGCTTCGTCCGCGAGCCCTTTGCGCGTTTTTGCGCTGGCGAGATCGAGACCATCCATGGCGTACTTTGCGAGCGCCTCCATTACGGCATTGGCGCGCAGGATGCAGTCCGGCAACACATCGACTCCCACCGATTGGCGTAAGTTTGCGATCTCGATGCGAATGGCGTTGAGCGCTTGCGCCGCAATGTCAGTGCGCCCCATGGTGAGCATCATGTCGGCGGTGACAAGACGCGTGCTCACATCGGTCAGTACCGTCGTGTAGCGGGTGACGTCCTTGAAAATCGGCGGCCGCTTGGCGGCAAAGCTGCCGACGAACTCGCGCCATGCCCTGCGGGCGCGGTCAATTTCGAGGGAAGCGAGATCTGTATTACCTGTGCGAAGATAGCCAAGCGCGACGCGGTTGTGCGCCGATGCGCGTTCGACGGCGGCGTTAAAATCCGCGAGTTGGTCGGCGTAAGCTGGATGGCCAAGAAGCGCGGGGGCGACAAATAAGGCCCAGGTGAACATCCGAAGGGCAGTGTTCATGCGACCTTGAACTGCGCGCCGGGCATGGCTGACGACCATCTCCTTCACCCACGTCTTAGCCAACTGTTATATACATGCAACTATAGGCACAGGGCCGGAAGCGGGCGAGTAACTTACGTCCGTGTGGTTAGGAAACGGCATCCATGGATAGGCGGGATTTGCTGATCGGCATGGCTTCAATCGGCGCGCTGGCGGCGACTCGCGGCCATGCCGAGCCGATTCTTACCGACGATGGACTCTATAAGGAGCCTTGGTTCCTCGAGAGCTTTCTCGACCTCCCGGATGACCTGGAGGATGCGCATAAGGAGGGCAAGCGCTTTGCCATCATGTGGGAGCTGAAAGGCTGCCCTTATTGCAAGGAAACGCACTTCGTTAATTTCGCTCAGGCGCGCATCTCGAACTATGTCCGCTCCAATTTCGAGGTCTTGCAGCTCAACATCATTGGCTCCCGCAAGGTCACCGATTTCGATGGCGTGGAGATGGGCGAGAAAGAGCTCGCGGCGAAGTACAACATTCGCTTCACGCCAACCTTCCAGTTCTTTCCCGAGCGGGCGCAGGGCCTGAAAGACCTGCCGCCGGCGAAGCGCGAGGTCGCCCGGGCACCCGGTTACATGCGGCCGGACGACTTCCTCGCCATGTTTCGCTACGTCCGGGAGAAAGCTTACGAGACCAGGAGCTTCCGCGATTTTCTCAAGGCTTTGCCAAGCTGAGCAGGCGAATCTTAAAGCTGTTTGCCAGAATGATTTGAAACGGCTACCCGCCGCCGCTATGGTTTGGCCCGCAGGCTTGGTCTATCCACTCTGAGGTGTGAGGGGGAACAACAGATGCGACCGATTTCTCGTCGCCGGGCGCTTGCGTTGGGAGCCGGCAGCGCGGCCGTTGCCGCGCTTGCCTGGAGCGGCAACGCAAAAGCAACGCCGAAAGATGCCGCCGAGGCGATCGCCAAATTCACCGGGGACAAGACGGCCGAGAAGGGCAAGATCAGCATCGAGCTTCCCGAGATCGCGGAGAACGGCAATACGGTGCCGCTCAAAGTGAGCGTGGATGCGCCGATGCAGGCCGACAACTACGTCAGCGATATTCTCGTCATTGCCGACGGCAACCCGCTTCCGCGCGTCGTGACGTTCCGCTTTACGCCGATGTCCGGAAAAGCGGTGGCATCGACCCGCATCCGCCTTGCCACGACAGAAAACATCATCGCTGTCGCCAAGACGACCGGCGGTCAGGTCTTCACCGGCCAGAAGCTGGTCAAGGTCACGATCGGCGGCTGCGGCGGCTAAGAACATAATCGGGAGGACAGACGATGGCTGCGACACCGCGCCTCAAGCTTCCAAGCCAGGCAAAAAAGGGCGACATCATCGAGATCAAAACCTTGCTGCCGCATCCGATGGAATCCGGGCAGCGCAAGGGCAAGGATGGAAAACCGATCCCGCGCAAGATCATCAACAAGTTCGTTTGCACGTTCAACGGCAAGCCGGTGTTCACCGCCGATCTGGAGCCGGCGGTTGCGGCCAATCCTTACATGGAATTTTTCGCCAAGGTCGAGGAAAGCGGCACGTTCAAGTTCACCTGGACGGACGACGACGGTACCGTCACGACCGCGGAGCAAAAGATCACGGTCACCTGAGCGGCCGATGCCGCACGATAGGCATCCGCGCAAGACAAGAAAAAAAATCGGGAGGAATCGATGAGGCAGGGGGGCGTATTCGCAGCGGGTGCGGCATTCTTGATTGTCGCTGGCGGCTTTGTGTTGGTCTCTGCGGCCGGCCAGCGCGCGCAGGCGAAAGAGTTGGCGCCGCTCGATACCAAAGGTGACGCGTCGGTTCGGCCCTGGAAGCGTTATGACAAATGGCCCAAGCGCGATGAGTCCAAATTCAACACACTTGCGAAAATCTCTTCGCCACCTGCGCCGAAAGAACCGCGCAAGCTTTCCGGTCCGATCAAAGGCGATCCTGCCAACGGCGCGAAACTGGTGGCTAACCGGAAACGCGGCGGCTCGTGCCTTGCCTGCCACGTCATGGGCCCGGCCGGCGGCGCCAATCTTCCGGGCAACGTCGGTCCCGATCTGTCGGAGATCGGCAACGCGAAACTGACAGACGAATTCCTGTTCAACTACATCTATGACCCGCGCGTTTATAATGCCGAGACGGTGATGCCGCCGTGGGGAAGCCACGGCTTGTTTAACGATCAGGAAATCAACGACATGGTCGCGTTCCTGAAGACGTTGAAATCGCCCGCGGTATTCAAGACCGCGCTCGACAATCCGGAGAAGCGGCCTGCACCGGTCGAGAAGCGCGCGAACCTCGATCCGATGGAAAATCCGGGCATGTGGACAATCGACAAAGCCAAGGAGCTTTGGACAAAGACCGGCTCGACCGGCAAGTCGTGCGCCAGTTGCCACAGCAATCCCGCCGCGCAATTCAAGGCCTGGGCATCGTCCATGCCCAAATGGGAGCCGCGTTTGAACAAGGTGCTGGGCGTCGAGGAATTCATCACGCGCCACGCACGAGCGACGACCGGGGCGAATTATCTGATGGAGACCGACGATAATCGCGTGCTCTCCGTCTATCTGCACAATCTGGCGGAGGGGCAGCCGATCAAGGTGGACGTTTCCAGTGCGGCCGCCAAAGCCGCTTACAAACGCGGCGAGGCGCTGGCCAACCGCAAGCTCGGCCAGCTAAACTTCGCCTGCACCGACTGCCACGGCAAGTCGGCGAACCACTGGATTCGCGGCCAATGGCTGGGGGCGCTGAAAGGTCAATACGACCATTTCCCGACCTGGCGCACGAGCCAGCTTGTCATCTGGGACATCCGTCAGCGTTTTCAGTGGTGTCAGGTCAACATCCGCGCCGACGAACTGCCGCCGGACGCGAAGGAATACGGCGATCTTGAGCTTTATCTCGCGGCGCAAAACGGTGGCCTCAAGGAGAACGTGCCTGGTATTCGCCACTAGCGATCGGCGGCGGCGTGTTTGCCGTGCGTGTTTTGCGTGAAGGGCAGGGTCGATGATCACGCGCCGCGAATTTGCAGCGGTAGCGGCCGCAACGGCCGTTCTGCTACCGGTTGCTTCGTCGGCGCGTGTCTTCGCGCGGCAACGTCTTACCGAAGCGGAGCTGTTTAAGTTCGATGCGGTCGGTAACGTCACGCTGCTGCATATCGCGGACCTCCATGCGCAGCTTCGTCCGGTTTATTTCCGCGAACCGTCGATCAACATCGGCGTCGGCAGCGCCAAAGGCCGCCCACCGCACCTGACCGGCCGCGCTTTCCTCACGCATTTTGACATCAAGGAAAAGTCGGCAGCGGCATACGCTCTGACTTCGCTCGATTTTATCGCTCTTGCGAAAACTTACGGGCGCATGGGTGGGCTCGACCGCCTCGCGACCGCAGTCAAGCACGTCCGCGCCGAGCGTGGCGAAGACAAGGTGCTGCTTCTGGACGGTGGCGACAGCCTGCAGGGCTCGCTGGGCGCCAATCGCAGCAAAGGGCAGGACGTGCTCGACTGCTTGCGGCTTCTCAAGCCCGATGCCATGACCGGCCATTGGGAGTTCACCTATGGCGAAGACCGCGTGAAGGAAATCGCCAAGGCCGTTCCTTTCCTCGCTCTCAACGTGCGCGATACCGAATGGAACGAGCCGGTGTTCGAGCCGGTGAAATTGTTCGAGAAGGGCGGCATGAAGATTGCCGTACTGGGCCAGGCGTTTCCTTACACTCCCATCGCGAATCCGGCATGGATGATGCCGAACTGGTCGTTCGGTATTCGCGAGGATGACATACGCGCCAATGTCGAGAATGCGCGCAAAGCAGGCGCGCAACTTGTCATATTGCTTTCGCACAACGGCTTCGATGTCGACCGCAAGCTGGCATCACGCGTTTCCGGCATTGACGTGATCCTCACCGGGCATACGCACGACGCGCTGCCCGAACCGGTCAGGGTCGGCAAGACGCTGCTGGTTGCGTCGGGTTGCGACGGGAAATTCCTCTCACGTCTCGATCTGGATGTCCGAAGCGGTGAGGTGAAAAATTTCCGCTACAAACTCATTCCGATTTTTGCGGATGCGATAAGGCCGGATCGGGCCATGAACGCAGCCGTCGAAAAAGCACGTGCACCCTACGCCAAAGAGCTTGCGCGCGTGGTCGGGCATACGGAATCGCTGCTTTACCGGCGTGGCAACTTCAGCGGCACTTTTGACGACCTCATCTGCGCAGCGATCATGCAGGAACGCGACGCGGAAATAGCGCTTTCGCCCGGATTCCGTTGGGGCACCAGCCTATTGCCGGGGCAGGCGATCACGGTTGAAGACATTCATAACGTCACGGCGATCAGCTATCCGCAGGTCTATCGCACCACCATGAGCGGCGAGCGACTCAAGCAGGTTCTTGAGGATGTCGCCGACAATCTGTTCAATCCCGATCCCTATTACCAGCAGGGCGGGGACATGGTCCGCTGCGGTGGGATTGGCTACGCAATCGATATCGGTAAGCCGGCCGGCCATCGCATATCCGCAATGACGCACCTGAAATCCGGCAGGCCGATCGAAGCCGGTAAGAACTACGTCGTCACCGGCTGGGCGAGCGTCAACGAGGGCACCGAAGGCCCGCCGGTGTGGGAATTGGTCGACCGCTACGTCGCGGCGAAAAAAGCCGTTCGGGTCAAACCCAATACCTCGGTCAGGATTTCCGGCGCCTGAACCGCTTTGCGTGCGTATCGTCTTTGGCCTATGAAATTGCGCCCGAACCGGGAGCAACCATGCCCAAGCTGAAATTGTCCGTTGCGGTCGGCGCTTACGATCGCACCCGTGCGCTGGTCGACGGAAGCGTGCAGATCGACGGCGTGCAGGCGACCTGCATGACGCTCTCGCCGGAGGAAATCTTCTTCCGGGCCTTTCGCCATACCGAATTTGATATCTGCGAATTGTCGCTATCGAGTTTCACGGTGAAAACGGCGCAGGGCGGTGCACCTTATGTGGGCGTGCCTGCCTTTGTGTCGCGCATGTTCCGGCATACGTCGATTTACGTTCGGACGGACCGGATCAAGAAGCCGGAAGATTTGAAGGGCAAGAAAGTTGGGCTGCCGGAATATCAATTGACCGCGAACGTCTGGGCGCGCGCGATCTTGCAGGATGACTATGGAGTCAAGCCGTCAGACATCCATTGGATTCGCGGCGGCATCGAGGATGCGGACCGCCCGGAAAAGATCACGATCAAGCTGCCGCCGGATGTGAAGCTGCAGAACGGCCCACCCGGTAAATCGATTTCCGCGTTGCTCGCGGAAGGTGCCATCGACGGTTTCATGGCACCGCGCCCGCCGTCGCTGCCGAAGGGCACGCCAAACATCGGCTGGCTCTTTGCCGATCCCACGGCCGCCGCGAAGGATTATTTCAAGCGCACAGGTGTGTTCCCGATCATGCACATCGTCGGTGTCAGGCGTGAGCTTGCTGAAAAGCATCCGTGGCTTCCGGGCGCGGTCTACAAGGCATTCGAGCAGTCGAAGGCCGCCGCACTTGAACTGCTCGGCGATACGTCTGCGACCAAAGTTACGCTGCCTTTCGTCGAGGAACGGCTAAAAGAGGCACGCGAACTGATGGGCGAAGATTTCTGGCCCTACGGGCTCGACGCCAATCGCAAAACGCTGGAGACTTTCCTGCATCACCACCATGCGCAGGGCTTGTCGCCGCGTCTGGTGAAGCCGGAGGAGCTATTCCATCCGGGGACGCACGAGTCGTTCAAGCTCTAGTCTCGGGTCGGGAGGGGCCGATGAAGAGCCTACCAGGATTGATCGCTCTGTCCGCCATCATGGTGACCAGCATGTCCGTATCCGCGACCGAAATTCACGTGATGAGCGGCGGTGCACCCAAAGAGGTCTTCGCCCACCTCACGCCGAAATTCGAAGAGCGGACCGGTCATAAAGTGAAATTCACTTATGCCGTCATTACCGAATTGCGCCAGAAGCTTGCGGCAGGAGAGAAGGCCGACGTTCTCATCATGCCGGCGCCTGCGCTCGACGCGCTTGCGAAGGATAGCAAGCTGCGCGCCGGCAGCCGTGCGACCTTCGGCACGATCGGTATCAGTGTTGTCGTGAAGCAAGGCGCGCCCAAGCCGGACATCTCGACCAAGGAGAAGTTCCGCGAGGCGATGCTCGCGGCCAAATCCGTCGTTCATGCCACGCCGGGCAAGACGCCGAGCGGCACGCATATGGGCAAGGTGATGGAGCAACTCGGCATCGCCGACGCCATGGCCAGGAAGGTGATCCACAAGCCGGCACTCGATGGCGGCGTGCAATTGGTGGCCGAAGGGAAAGCGGATATTGGCATCTATCCAGCGAGCGAGGTGGCGATCGTGAAGGGGCTGACGATCGTCGGCCCGCTGCCGGCCGGCATCGACTTCACCATCGTCTATGGCGGCGCGGCTACCGCAGACAGCGCCGCAGGGGATGCCGCCTCATCCTTCGTGAAGTTCATGGCGGCGCCGGAAAACCGCGGCGTCTGGAAAGAGGCGGGCTTCGAGCCGCCGAAGTGAGCGCGCCTCAAGCCCGCTTGATCGTGTCGAGACCGCCGAGCCGGCCGATCGCAGCGTTGGCGCCGATCGCGAGCACGAACAGCACGATCAGCATCGCGTACATGCGCGGCATGTCGAACGTGCTGTAGGCCTGGATAATCAGGAAGCCGATGCCCTTGTTGGAAAGCTTCGTTTCCGCCAACAGCGTGCCGATCAGCGCAAAGCCGAATCCGAGCCGCACGCCGTTGATGATCGGGTGGCGCATCGCGGGCAAGTAGATTTTCAGCACCATCTGCGCGGTCGTGGCGCGGAAACTCCTGCCGACGCGAACCAGGACCTTGTCGATCTGCCGCATGCCCGCGGCGACGTTTAGCGCGACAGGAAAGAAACAGGACAGCGTGCCAAGCGCGATTTTGGATTCAGGCCCCACGCCGAACCACATGATCATCACCGGGAAAAAGATGATCTTGGGTGTTGGGCCAAGATAGTAGAGATAAGGCTCGAACGCTTTGGCGAGAAACCGGTTGCCGCCGAGCAGCAGCCCGACCGCAATCCCGCCGAGGCCGCCGATCAGCAGTGCGAGGCCGATTTCGCCGGCGGTGATGCCGAGGTTGAAGTAGTAATCGCCGTCGGACAGCAGGTTGACCAGCGCTCGGGCAATCAGGATCAGCGAAGGCACCACGTCGCGATAAAGCAGGCCGGAGCGCGCCAGCAGCTCCCAAATCGCCAGCAGCAGCAGCACAAGCATAATGCGCAGCAGCGTCACCGGGCCGATCGGGGGCGCGGCGGCGTTGGCGCGCGTCAATCGACCGGTCTCAGCCATCGCTCGACTTTCTCCAGCGCCATGAAGAAGCACACGCTGACAAGGATCACGAAGCAGATCGCGGCGTAGGTGCCGCCAAGGTCATAGCGTTCGGCAAGGTCGTTGATGAGTTGCCCCAGCCCGCCGAAATTGATCAGGAACTCGGTGCCGACGATGTTGATAAGCGCGAAGATCAGCCCCAGCCGTACGCCCACGAAAATCGTCGGCATGGCGGCGGGAAAGAGGATTTTCCAGAACTGTTGGCTGGCGGTCAGTTTGAAGCTGCGTCCGACATTGACCAGCACGCGGCGCGTGCCTGAAATGCCTTCAATCGTTTTGAGAATCACCGGCGGCAGGCCGGAGACGAAACCCATCATGATGATGGTCCAGGCATTGCGGCCGAAGATTACCATGAAAAGCGGGTAGGCGAGCACGAAGGGGGCCGAAGCAAGCGCCGCAACCCAGGTTTCGCACGCCTGCTGCAACAGCCGGATGCGATGCATCAGCACGCCGATGCCGACGCCGCACACCGTGATCATCAGGCCGGCTACGAGGCACTCGCCGACCGTATAGAAGAAGCGCCCGACGATGTGCTCATGGAGGAACAATTGTCCGAAGCTCGCGGCGATTTCCGACGGCGGCGGTACGATGAATTGGCTGATCCAGCCGGTGCGAATGATCGCTTCGGCCAGGAGCAGCGTCGCGATAACCGCAGCAAGCCCCACAAGGCGCGGGAGGTAAGAGTTCGGCGCGCGCGGGGAGAGGGCGGCATCAGTCATGGTGTTCCGCTCTCGCTGCCGAGAGCATGCCTTTCCTCGTCGCGCATGCCGCGGTTCGCTTCCTCGCGCAGGTCGTTCCAGATTTGCGCCACATAGCGGCCAAAGGCCTCGCTGCCGACGATCTCCGAGCTGCGTGGCCGCGGCAGGTCGATATCGACGATGCGCTTCACCTTGCCGGGCCGGTAGGTCATCACCAGGATGCGGTCCGACATCTGCACAGCTTCGGTGATGTTGTGGGTGATGAGCAACGTCGTCTGCTTGATCTGCTGCTGGATTTGCAGAACCTTGTCGCCCAGCA
Organism: Pseudolabrys sp.; assembly: GCA_036278575.1. Taxonomy (GTDB): domain Bacteria; phylum Pseudomonadota; class Alphaproteobacteria; order Rhizobiales; family Xanthobacteraceae; genus Pseudolabrys. Next base: position 9,332 of record DASUKT010000398.1, read on the forward strand.
AAAGCCGCGTCTGCTCGTCGAGCGCCGCGAACGGCTCGTCCATCAGCAAAATTTTCGGTTCGGAGGCGAGCGTTCGCGCGAGCGATACGCGCTGGCGCATGCCGCCGGAGAGCTCGCCCGGATAACGGTTCTCGAAGCCGTCCAGGCCGACCATCGAGATGAAGTGGCGTGCGCGTTCGGCGCGGTTTTCCTTTGCCATGCCGATGAGCTCGAGCGGGAAGGCGACGTTGTCGCGCACCGTACGCCAGGGAAACGTCGATTCCTCCTGGAACACCATGCCGATCGATTTGTGCGGACCGGATACGGTTTCACCGGCGACGCGGACCTGGCCCTGCTGCTGGCCGAGCAGCCCGCCGATCACGTTGAACAACGTCGACTTGCCGCAACCGGATGGGCCGATAACCGAAAGAAATTCGCCCGGCTTCACCGTGAACGAAACGTCGTCGACCGCGGTTACGGCGCCATCCGGCGTGTCGAAGCGGACGTGAATGTTATCGACGGCCAGAATGGCGTCGCCGGTCTGAGCCGCGGTCGCCATTGTTATTCGCTCTTGCGCAGCATGGTTGCCGTCATCGCAGCCGCATAACCCGGCTCGACGCGCACGTCGACGACGGCGACATGACCATCGTCAACGGCAGCGATGGCTTCGGCGAAAACTTTGTCGAGATCGGCGGCAGAGGTGACCGGGCCGAAGGCGTGCGCGCCCTGTGCGCGCGCCATCGCGGCAAGATCGATGTCGGGCTCGGTAATGCGCTGGCCGACCCAGCGATTTTCCACCGGCCGGTTGCGCATGCGGGCGACGCGCTCCTGGTGCAGTTCGTCGTTGAAGAACGAGCGATTGTTGGCGACCACCACCAGCAGCGGAATGTGGTAGTGCGCCGCAGTCCACAGCGCGGTGACAGCCATCAGGAAATCGCCGTCGCCGCAGACTGCGATCGGCAAGCGGCCCGAGCCTTTCAGCGCCAGTGCCGCACCCACTGAAATTCCGGGTCCGCCGCCGACACCGCCCCCGCCGTCCGAGCCGAGATA
>DASUKT010000399.1:0-26696 GCA_036278575.1 Pseudolabrys sp.
TCGCCAAAGGTCGTGCTGACCAGCGTAAACAGCGTGGCGTAGGTGGTGCGGGAAATCGCCTGTCCGGAGGGAAACACGAATGAGCTATTCGGCGCCGTGCTGCCGATATAGGGCAGCATCCCGCCGAGCGGGATGTTGTAGGGATTGCCGAAGAAGCCCTGCAAATAGAATGCGCCATCGGTGTTGTTGTAGACCGCGACGTAGGGCGTGCCTTCAATGAGAACTCCCGCGAGCAGATCGGCATTCGGCGCCGAACGCAGCTTCTTGGCCCCGAGGGAATCCACGTTCAAGGTCACCGGCCCGGCATCGTTGGTGGTATGGGGCGAGAACGCGATCACCTGCCCGTCAAGATGGGCCAAGGTGTCGAAGCTCTGATTCGAGGATACCGTGTAGGCTGTCGAGGTGCCGCTCGTTGCGATCGCGCCGGCGATGTCGTTGGCATATTCGCGCAGTCGCGACATCATGGCGCGGGCCGAATCGTTGAGGGCGGATGGTGGCATGCCCTCGGCGTAGTTGATGCTGGGATCGGCAGTGCCGTTCGACGCGGGAGTTGTCGACCATTTGAAGAATGGCATGGTTTTATCCTCGGTTGGCGAAAATGGGTAGGCGTTGGGCGAGCGCGGCGCGCAGGCCGGACAGGTCGATTTGCGGCGGTGGCGGCGCGAAGATCGGCTGGGCTTGGGGCAGAAGCGGAGGTTGGGCTTGCGGGGGCGCCATGGCGCGCATCGCTGCGGCGCGTGCGGCAAGCGCCGGGATCGAATTGGCGAAGATCGGCTTGGCCGCTGGCGTGGCCGGTTGCGGTGGGAGCAGGTTTGTCGGGGTTCCGGGGCTCGCTGGCGCGTTATTTTGCGCGCCCGGGTGCGGAACAGTGGTCCCCATCTTGCTCGCTGCCCACGCCCGCAAGCCCTGCGCCGTCATGCCTTGCAAGAACGGGTTGGCCTTGACCGCTTGAGGGCCGAGGATGTCCGAGACCGGCGTGGCTGGGTCCGCCTTGAGGACATCGGCTGCGCCTTGCGGGCCGGCGAAATGCGCGAGATAAACGCTGCCCGGCGTGACAGGGAGTCCGTTTTTCGCTAGAAAAGCTCGGTTGTCGGCGGCATAGGCCGCGGTGGCCTCTTGCGAGAGATTCGGGTCAGCGCGCATGGCAAGGATATCGGCGTCGGACTTGCCCTGTGCGACCTGCGGGAAGTGCTGCTTGATCACCGACAGCCAGGTGGGCGCGATGAACTGACTTACGCCCATCGCAGACGAATTAGTGTTGGTCGCGGTGGGATCGCCTCCGCTCTCAACTGCATCGATTTGATCGGCAAGCGTCATGGCTGCGAAGGCACCCCGTTTGCGCTGCCTGCAAATATCGGACGCCCGCCCAGCGCCGATCGCAGGAGCAGTTGCCGCGCCAGAGATTGCGGCAGAACGGTGAGCGGGGACGCTGGCGGCGCGAGGTTCATTGATTGTGCCAGCGGCGCGCGGGCGCGTGTCATCTCATCGAGCTTCGCGATTTCGCGCCGCACCATGGCATCGCTGAATTTCTTCAAGCCGTAGCCGACAAGCGGGGCTGCGGCCCCCCCCGGCCCGAGCGCGCCAGCGCCGACGGCGGCCGAAGCGACCGCGCCCAAGCCGCCACCGCCGCCCAACAGATTGCCGCCAAAACGGGCTGCATTCGCCGCCAACGTGCCGTCGCGCACGCGCTCCATTTGCGCCAGTTCATCGGACGTGAAGCCGCTGGAGGCTTTATCGCTTTTCAGGACTGAGTTGAATCGCTGGCGGAGCGCGTTGCCGATGTTCTGTCCGGAATTTGCAGCTGCGGCGTTCCCCTCTGCAACATCGACCTGTCCGTTGACGAGATCAGATCGCTTGCTGGCGGCGTAATTGCCTCGCGCGTCCCTGGCGATCTTCGCAAAGGCGGCAGGGGATCCAGCCACAACACTTCCCGCAGGAGGGTTTTCAATGAAGTCATCAAGGCCAGAAATGGCGTGATTGGCCGCCAGCGCCTCGCGCGGATTGGTGAAGTTCTGCGAGGCGAGACGGAGGGCTTCGCGGGCGGAAATGAGGTTGCCGCCGGTGGCAAAACCTCCCGCTGGCGGATTTTGCAGGGCATTGAGGACCGCATGCGTGTCGGGAGCGAATGCAGGGAGGATGCCCTTCTGGTTGAGCTGATCCTGCAATCCCGAGGCCATGTTCTTGACGGCATCGGCCTTGAGGACCAGCGGCGAGCTACGCGCGGCATCATAGCCCGCATCGGCGGCGGCTTTCAATGTGTCGGCGGTCGGAATTTCAGTCTTGGCAATCGTCGGCGCCGCCGTGAGGCCCGCGGGTGCAACAGGGGACGCGAGTGTCGCCAGATTCAAGGTGCGTCCGATGAACGCCGGATTCGATGGATCGACCCGGGCCTTGCCCGAATAGACATCGCCGGGCAACGTGATTGCGCTCCAGATCGACTTGGCGAGCCGGGCCGGCCATGTGTCGCCGAGTCCGAATTTGTGTGCCAGTGGCCCCGGCGCGCCCATGACAAAGCCCGGCGGCAAACCGCCGGCAGCCGGCGCCGAAGCGGCTGCGGAAGTTGGCGCAGCGGGGCTCGGCGCAGCGGGGCTCGCTGCATTCGGAGGGCCAAGCACAAAGCCTGCCGGCAGGTCGCTATCGCTCATGAGTATGGCACCCATTGGCCGTTCTGCCTGATCAAGGTTTCGCCCGTGGAGGGATTGTGAATGATCTGTCCATCCTGGATCGAAGGCGGAGCGCCGGTTGCAGGCGCAGCGGGAGTCGGAGCGGCCGTGGCGGGCGCTTTCTCACCCCGCAGCTTGGCGATGTTCTGGTCGATATGCGTCAGGGTCGCGTGCAGCTCCGGCGTCATGATCGGATGCTGCGCCAGATAGGTTGCGCCCATCACGTCGCGGACCTGTGATTCCTTCTGCTTGAGACGCGCCAGCATGAGGTCGCGCTCGGTCTGTAAGAAGGCCGCCTGCGCGACGGAGGTGGTATTGCCGCCGATCGCCTTGAGCGCGGCCATGCGCTCGGCCTCGCCGCCTCCGGTGCCGGCATAGAATTTGGTCGCTTCCTGACCGTATTTCTGCGCGGCATCGTTGAGGCCGGTAACCTTCGCCTCATTCGATGGCGAGGAATTGCCGATGTAATTTTCGATCTTGCCGATCACGCTACCGCCCGGAATCGGTGGTCCGTTGTCATTGCCGAGCGCAACCGCGCGATCGGACAGCGTTGAAAGATGCTCGAACGCGCTCTTGCCGTTCGACAGGATGCCGCCGATCGAGGACGGCGACGACTTGCCGATGTCGTGAGCCATTTCCCATCGCGCCCTCCAGGTCGCCTCATCGAAGTTCGGATCGTACTGGCGTGCCGCAGTGAGAATGCTTTGCCAATAGGGTTTGCTCAACGCAAAGGTCGAAGGCGGCTGAATCTTGCCCTGCACCATTTCCAGTACGACGTTGGATTGTGCCTTCGGCAGCGTATCGAGATAGGCTTGGCCGGTCTTGCTCATGTCACCGAGGCCACTGCCCGGAGTGGTCGCGGTCGGCGCGCCCGGAATCGGCTTGACCGTGCCGTCAAGCGGGTTGAGCATCCCGAAGGTCTTGTTGCCCATGGCGTCCTGCCCGGTCTGCACGACCTTCCAGTTCTCGGGACCGAAATTGGCGGCGAAAAGCTTGCCGAGCATGGCGCTGTTGCCGGGCTGCACGGCGGCGATCGCGGTCTGAGGATCGACGCCGGCCTTCACCAGAGCTTGTGCCGTCAGGTTGCCGGTGCGCCGCGCGACCGAAAGAGGATCATCATATTGTCCGCGCACTGCGCCAAGCAACGAACCGCCGCGCGAAATGCTGCCGAGCGCGTCGGCGCCATGGTTGAAGAAGTTCGCAAGCGGGTTGCCTGCCGGGGGCGGCGCGATCGGAGCCGCAGCCGGCGTCGGCGGCGCGTTGTATGCGGCCGGCGCTTGCATAACGGCGGTCGGATTTGCGGCCATCAGCGGCGCGCTCTGCGGCGTCGGCGTGCCCATCGGGGATGGGGCACCGTACTGCGCCATGTCGCCCGGTGCGCCGGTTGGCGTGTTGGCAATCGCGGCGTTGGCGTTGGCCTTGAGAAAATCAAGCAGGCCGCCGCCGTCAGAGCCCGGAGAAAGAAGGTCGAGCAATCCCATTGGTCACAATCCTGCAAACAGGCCGCCGAGGGCGCCAAGAACACCGCTGCCGATCCCGGATGCGGTCTTGATGAGATTGGTACCGCCGCCAAAAGGCCCGAACATGCTGCCGAGTCCTTCAACGCTGGAGAGGAATGACGGATTACTGTCCGTCGTGCTGGTCCCGTTCGTGGTGCGGCCCAATTCAGCCAGCGGAATCCCGATATTGGCGAGCAAACCGAGATTCTGCGCCGGCAGCGATTGGCCGCTCTGTTGCGCGGCGAGCGCGAGCTCCGGACCCCAGATCGAGTTGCTGAGCGCCGGGGCTACGGCTCCAAGGCCAGCCTGTTGATTGGCAATGCCGGTCTGGTTGAGCCCGGAAATCAACCCCGCGGTCGAATTGCCCGCGCCGTAAAGCGAATTGAGCGCGTTCTCGCGGGTCGCGGTGTCCGCGTTGGCCTGATTGAGAATCAACGGCGCCTCGGCCTGCGCGATGCCGCGCCCGAGCGTCTGCGCGTTCATGCCCGAGCCCGAGCGGCCTGCGGCGGCGAACTGGCTGTTGATCTGGTTGGTGGTGTCGGTGCCGATCTGCTGCAAGGCGTTCTGGACCGCCGGCGAGTTCAAGGTCGAATAATCCGCCGCTGTATAGGGCGCCATGCCGGCCTGAAAGTTGGTGAGGTTGGACTGCAGTTGCGGGACTTGGCCGGTCGCGCCGCCGCCATTGAGCATCCCGCTGATTGTGCTCTGCGTGGCCGCCGCGTAGGGATTGCCGGCCTGCCCGGCCGCGGTAAGCTGGTTGATGGCGTTTTGCTCGGCGCCGTTCGTCCCGGAGCCGGGAATCAGGTTGCCGAGCTGCCCGAGCAGGCCGGTCACTTCCGGCATGGCCTGTTGCCATGGCGCGGTGGTGTTCTGGCTGGTCGTGGTTTGCGAGGATTGGGTCACAGTTTTTTCTCCAGAATCACATAGCGCGGGCGATAATCGTCCAGCACGCGAGCCCATCCTTTGCGGCCGTACACGCGCATTTCCGAGCAGCCTTCCCGCCGGGCAAACTCCTCGATGCCGGCGATCAAAGGCAGCCACCGCGCCCGGTCATGGCCGCCGCAGGCCACGATCACGCAAAGCCTGCGGCCATTTTCGTTGACTAATTGTGTGGTGGCCGCTGCCTCAATTGTGGCGCCGTCGGAGGCCAGCCAGAGCAGTTGCTTGCCTGCCAAGACTTCGGCCTCCTGCTGGGCAAAATCGCCCATGCCGGTCTTTGCCGAGGCGCGCTGAAGCATCCCGCGCACATGCGGCCACATCCGCGCTACGAGCTCGGGAGCGACGCAGAGCAGCTTGGGATCAGCCCTGGATGGCATAGGTGTACTGCCGGTCATCCTCGGTGCTGGAATCGTGCGTGATGACGAAGCTGCCGTTCGAGGTCGTGATGGAAATGCCCGAGAGCGCGCCGGCGGCGTTGGCCGTCATCGGCATCAGCCCGATAAAGCTGCCAGAGGCGCAATTCGCATCGGTGACGGTGGTCGAGGTCTCGCTCACGGCGAGCGTCACGGTCCCGGTGGCGTTGGAGCGGCCCGACGCAAGTCCCACGATGGCCCGCCAGAAGGCTTTGAGATCGGTCACGGTCGCGGCTGGAACGTATGCGCTCAATGCTCCGCTCCCGGCGCCAGGTCGGGCACGATGCCGACCGCGTTGGTCCACGTCGTGCCGGCCGGAATCCTGACCTGAAACCGCGCATAACGGGCATCGCGCCGGATATCGCAGCGGCCCAACCGCGAGAGCCCGGTTTCCGCGCTCTGGACCGGGCTCGCCTGTTGCGTGTCGCGGTAGAAGATCGAACCCTGCACCGTCGAGGCATCCGTGATCGGCTTGAACCCGCTGATATCGAGCCGCTGCCAATCGGTGCCCTGCTCGCCGGTTTCAATGGTCGCCTCCAGTGCGCTTCCGGAGAAAAAGCCGAGCTTGCCGGAGGTGTCGAACTGCCCGATCTGCGGTTGCACCGCGGTCGCATAATCGTCGAACGACAGCACCATGGCATCGACGGAGCCGCCGATCTGGCCACCGGAGACATACTCGTTGGTGAAGGCCACCCCGAGGTCGATTGTGGTGGTATCGACGATGGTGAATTTCCCGGCGTCCGGGTCGCCGGTGCCGGACTCCAGTTGGAAGTTGCCGTTCGCCTCGGTGGTGCCGGTCACGCCATAGACCTCAATGGTGTTCTGCCCGGAAATGTCGAAGTCGGAATTGGATTCGGCGGATAGTGTCAGCCGCACATTGCCGGAGCCGTTGTCGGCCGCGCCGGTGATGGTCAGCGGTGTCGGCGCGATGGCATCCAGCTGCTCCAGCGTAATGCCGGACTGCGACACGCCGAGCAGGCTTTGCCCCGATGCCTGCACCGGAAAAAAACGGTCCAGCAAATAGTCATAACCGAGCAACTTGTCATAGGCGCCGGTATCGCCCGCCGAGGATTTATAGGCCCAATAGATGCGCGTGGCGCGCGGATCGGCCGCGCCGGTGAACAATTGCAAATTGCCCCTGTCGAGATTGGCGAGGAATGTGCGGTCCACCCGCTCGCGCCCGATCGGCTCGGGCGCCAGTCCGGGCGCAATCTTGTAGAAGCCCTGGTTGGCGAAGAAGAAGATCAGACCGCCGGCCTTGACGATCGAATAGGGTGCGAAGATGCCGAGGCCATCGGTGACTTTATCGATCTGGAACACGATCGGCGAACCCGGCACATAGGCCATTTGGCGCAAGACCTGATCCTGAAAGATGATCCCGGCCTGCGTGCCGCCGGCAATGCCGCGGACGATGCCGCCATCGGGAAAATCCTGGAAATCGGAGAAGGCATCCCCCGAGGTCCACGCGGTCGAGGAATTGAAGGTGTTGAGGCCGGACCACTGGATACGATAGGGCTGCGAGAGCAGGCCCGACAACACCAGAAACGGCCCGACCACGCTGATATAGGCGGCCTGCGGCGGGGAGCCGAGCGCATCGGAAAACGCCGTGTCGGAGCTCAAATCGAAGACCTGCAACACGGCATTGGCCTGGGTGGCAAACACCAGATTGCCGCACTGCGCGAACTGCCAGTTGGCGGTTGCACTCAGCGCCGAATAACCGTCGGCGCTGGACGACACATCCGTCCATGAGTAAGACGAATTGTCGAGCTGATAGAGCTTGGTGGAGGTGCCGGCGAAAGTGATCACCGAGCCATCGCTCTTGAGCGCATAGAACGCGCCCCGGCAGGCGGCGGGAAGCGCTTGCGTGTAGCTGGCAAACGCCGGAAACGGCCCATAGCCATCGCCCTGCGGCACGACGTTGAGCACGTTGCGGCTCGAGGTGGACAGATAATCACTTACGTCCGCGCGGTAGTCTGCGAAGCGAATTAATGGCATCGTCTGCCCCTAATCGCCCTGCGGATGCGCTGATATTCGGGAGTGCCAGTAGGGATAATCGCCGCCAGCGAGCCCGGTATCACATTGTCGCGCTTATTGCGGTTTTGCTGCTGAACGGTCGCCCAACGACAATTGTGTGGTTCGTAATCGCCGTCGAAATCAATGCGATCAAGAGTCATGGCGGTTGGTCGGGCGCCCATGTCTCTATAAAAATTCTCAAATTTCTGCCACTCTTCACATACGCGAATGCCGCGCGCTCCGTACTTTCTAAAATCCTTGTCCTTCGGATTTTGGCAGCGCTGGCGCATTCCCTGCCAAATCTTGAATTCGGTCGTCTTGCTCATTCCATGCGTGCGGCGTTGTAATCCCCTCGACGATGCCAACTCGGCATTTAGACAGCCGCATGACTTTGTTAGGCCTCGCTGGACATTACTGGCGACGATCTCTTTCTGCTTCCCGCAATCGCACTGAAACAGCCATTTGCTTCCTGCGGGTCGCAACGCAATAAGACGTTCAAATCGTTGATTTGCTATCATCAGTTCACCACGGGAGGCGCGATCTGTTGAGCGGCATCCTTTGTCCACGTCGTCGCGGGCGCGGCCTGCCCGGTCCAACCCGGCGTCGGCGCGCTCTCAGCGGTCCATGAATAAGCTTGTGGATGTGTTGCGCTCCACGCGGGCGACGGCGCGGCGTCCGACGTCCAGTCGGCGCCGGCAAAGCCATCGGGCAGCCAGTTAACGAAATCGCGGGTGAAATGCGCCGCAATGCCGGTCAGGCTGAATGTGCCGGCGGATGCCGCAATGCTGATGGCAAACGTGGCGGCAATGCCGGTGAGCGTGAAGGCGCCCGCGCCGGCAACCTCACTGTCCGTCTCCGTCGTGGCGATGCCGGTGAGCACATAGCCGCCGGCCGCGACAACTTCGGAGAAGCTGAAAGAGGCGGCTTTGCCCGTCAGCGCGAACGAAGCTGCACTTGCGGCCTCGGCAAGCGTGAAGCTCTCGGCAATGCCGGTGAGCGCGAACGAAGCGCCAGCTTTCGGAATGGCGGTCGTGAACGCCGCGGCGACACCATCGAGCGTGAACGATCCGGCTGCAGCGACCAGCGTATACGTGATCGTGGCCGACGATCGCGGCCCTGTTCCGATCGGATTAACGCCTATTGCGCCAAAACCAAGCATCTACTGCGTCCCGAAAAATGCGATGTCGATTTCGCCGAAATCGGTCAGAGTGCTGTTCGTTGACGCCATCGCGCAAAGCCGCACCTGCGTTGTGGATTTTAGTGTAGGGGCGGCGGTAGAATTGGACGAAACCAGGGTAATAACGCCAGGGGCTGTCCCTCCATAGTTAGTGGTCGTTCCTATTACGACGTAGCCTGAATTTGCAAACGCTGTCGTGAAATTGACCGTGTAGTCACCAACGCTATTTCTGGTAATGCTCGAAATGTTGTTGCTGTCATTGATGACGATTGCAGAGCCATTGTACTTGAAGCTGGCCCACGCTTTACTGGCGCTCGGATGATATTGTTGAACGCCGGGACTTACGGGGAGCGTGGTGCTGGTTGCCGTGGTTTGATCTGATTTGGCCGCGAAGGCGATTCGTGCTGCGGGTAGAGTTCCACTCTTGAGCAGCGACGCATCCTGCAAATCCGCGCTCGCCGCCACGATGAACACGTTCGGCGCTGCGGAAAAATCGATCTTGCTCGTGGTGCCGGACGAATTGGCGGTGATCGTAGTGCGCGCTAGCGTCGTGGTCGATTCCGTGTATGCGCCGAAACCCTCCTCCCACTGGCTCTTATCGGCGCTTTCTGCCCGATAGGAATAAACCGTGCCGTTGACCGCGCCGGCGCTGGCCGGCGTCTGATAGCCGGTGATCGCTGCGGAGACGACGAAATCGACCGTGCCGCTGGAGGCCGGGATAAAGCCGCAAGCATCGAGGTAGCCGGTCGCGCTCATGCCAGGGTCAACGTCACGGGAGTGAATTTGCCATGCCGATGGAATTTGCCGGGTGTTAATGCGCGTTCTAAAGGCCAATTATCGCGGTCAATTCGACTAAGGATGGTTGCTGGCTTTAGCCCGAGGTGGCGCGCCCATTGGGCCAGCGTCTTTCGCTCCCCTCCAAATTCGATAATTCGATTATTTCGCTTGTTATTGCATTGCACTTCTCTCGGTGCCCAGATGCAATTTTCCTTCTGGTACGGTCCATTGTTGTCTTTGCGCTCGATCGAGCAATGGGGGGGAGGAAGGCCCATGTCCTCTATAAAGACACGATAGTCATTCCATGCTGGATCGAACAAAATGCCGCGGCCGCCATAATCAGCGAAATTCGGTACCTTTGGGCTGGAACATCGACGGCGCAGATTTCGCCAAGCGTCATAGGCTCGCCGTTCTGGCGAACCAAGAGGCGAAGCGCGATGACCATGCTTGAAGTTAAACATTTAACGCCTATTGCAAAGTGAGGACACCGTTCGTCTGATCCAGCGAGACGGTGAAGGTGTTGCCGTTAGTCAGGTTGACCTCATCACCATAATCCCACCAGCCGATCAGGTTGCCGCTGGAGGCCGTCGAATTATAGAGGACCGCATAGCGGAACTGGCTGATCGAACCTCCAGAAGCAGTCCACGACACGGCCGACAAGATCAGCTTGTAGGTACCGGACGTATCATCGCCAGATACAAAATCCGCCGTCGCGCCGCCGGCCGTATAACCGTTGGCCGCCGAAATCTCCGTGATGTCGCTCTTGACCGTGTTGGTCGCCACGGGCGCCGTGTCGGTCAGCATTATTTTCAGGGTGTCGCTGTTGAGGTTATGGACCCCTGTTGCGACATCCTTCACGAAGATGTTGAATTTCGAAAATGTGGCCATCGCTGCCGTCCCTCACCAGACGTTCAAGCCAGCAGACCGAACCTGCATCGGACCGGCGTTGAAAGTGCTCATCATGCCGAGATCGTTGAGGTCGCTCAGCGCCGCCGCCATCAGCGCGCCCCAGGTCTCAACCCGCGCGTCGTTCTTCATATACGGCGCGGCTTCCAACAGCGCGCCGTAGAGATAGAGGTCGGGCGCCAGCGTGAGCAGCCAGTTCGTTGAATTGCTCGCCAGCGCGGGGATGTTCTGGCGATAGATCATCTCGACCGTGTAGACGGCGGCCGGCGTCGGCGCCAATTCGATCTCGGAGCCGAAAATGGTGAAGAACTGCGGCTGGCCGGCGACGTTCGCGGTGAGCGTGCGGAAATCGTCCATCTGTTGGTTCGATTTGAACTGCAGATAGGTTGGCTCGCCGCTTTGCGTGCCGGCAGTGAGCCGAATGCGCCGCATCGACTGAAAATCCGAGGGCAGCGCAATATATTCCGGTTCGTCCGCGGTCGGATCGGTGACTGCCGTGGCCCGGCTTTCCATCTGCCGCACGAACAGCTTGCGGTTCATCTTGGCTTCGAAAAGCTGAATGAACGTCGGGATGCGCGCGATCAGGGTCGTGTCCTGATCGCGGGCAAGATAATCCGTGACCGCGTTCTGCAGATCGGCGTAGCTGGCGATGGTGGTCATGGGGTCGGCATCAACCTTCCTTTATCGTAGATTTTGACGCCCTGATGAGTGAGAATGGCCCGCGTATCGAGATGAATCTCGCCACCGATATCGTGCCATCGTTTGCAGAATGCGTGATCCTCGGCGAGATATTCGTCGTCAAATCGCATGGTGTCGAAGAATTCGTTGCGGCCAATGCCGGCTCCCGCCAGCTTCTCGATTGCGCCGCGCGCGATGCACATGAAGCCGGTTGGCGCGTTCTGGATCGTTGCGAAACCGTCCGTTCCGATTGGCCCCAATTCGGCGGAATCGACAACAAAGCCGCCCTGCTCCACCATGTCGTCACGCTTGAAGGGATAGGCCGACGCAGACACGTCATAGCCGGAAGTAACAAGCCGCCAAAACGTCTCGGGTTGAAAGCCAATATCTGCATCTATGAAGAACAAATGCGACCAGTCGCCCCGCCGAAATCTCGCCACACATTCGTTGCGGCTGACCGTGATTAGGCTGCCGCTTGGCGCAAAGATATCGGGCAATGGGTGCAGCCTCACAACGCTCATCAGGTAATTGATGCAAACAATGCTCCCGTAACAAGGAGTAGCGATGAGAGGTTTTGCGATCGTGCCCATCACCACCCCACTTGCAGCGCGGGCCGGTCCGTCCTCAGATAGGCGTAGTCGGGATCGCGGAGCTTCGCTTGCACGATCCGCTCAAATTCGTCGCTGAAGAGCTGCAGCCCGACATGGCCGCGTGCGTGCGCCTCGTTGAGCCACTGAACCAGCAGCACGTTCGGGATCGTCGCGACGTGGCGTCCCCAATCGCTGCGTTGCTCCTCCCGCCGCAGCTCGTGATTGCGCTCCAGAATGGGTTCGACATCCTGGATCGTTTCAATCGCGATATCGCGGCCGTTCGGATCGAGGTGGAAGCGCGTGTCCATGGCTCACGACATTTCCGTGACGTTGAGCTTGCCGGCGGCGGAATCCTGGATCGCCGCGATCTTCTGCCCGGGCGTCACGATGATGTATTCGACGACGCCGGAGGGCAGCAGCGTGTCGGCCGCAACCGCAGTGCCGCCGCCGGATTCCACCACGCGGTAGCGGACATCGGCAGTCGCACAGAGCCGCACCTGGTAGGTCTCTGAGCCGAACGCATTGGTGAGCGTGGCCGAAGTCGAGCCCGTGGTAATATCCTGCGACGTGCCGGGCCGCGATGCCTGCGCCTTGTTGAAGAAGGCCATGGCGCGGCCTCAGGTCGCGATGATGTCGGCGAAGAACATCGCCGGGCAGGTCGTGGTCGAGCCGCCATCGGAGATGAATTCGATCGGATCATCCTCGTTTACGTCGTAAGCGGCGGTCGGGAGTGCCGTATCGACATCGCCCGCAGCCGAGCCGCTTTCTGCGATGGTCCAGCCGCCCCCTGTGATGGACGTGCCGGCAATTTTGGAGGTAATGCCCGCATCGGCCACCGTGATCGCGTTGTAAATGACGCTGCCCATCTTGACGATGCGGCCACGGAAGGGCGCTGCGGAAAACGCGCTGCCTGCGGTCGAGATATCGGCCATGTAGGCGTACACGCGCCGTTGGTTGAGCGGGTAGTTGTCGGGGAGAGACATCTAAAATCCTCCGGATGAGATGGGAAAGCGGACGCCCCGCAGGGCGCCCGGAGTGCTTGGAGGATGGATTACGAGGTCGTGCAGTCGAATACCCCGCCGCTCGACTTCTCGTTGCGGGCGACAAGCGCATATTCCGCCAGGATTTCGCGGCGATCGGAGTCGCCGGTCTTCGCCAGCGGCAGCGACACCATGTTGCGGCCGTTGAGGAAGGCCAGCGCCCATTTGCTGGTTTCCAGCACCAGCACATCGCGAGAGCGTTGGAAGCGGTTGGGCACGACGCGGAGCTTGCCGAAGTCGGACTCGTAGGCATCCACCGAGGCGTTGATGGCATTGCCCTTGGTCTGCTGGATGGTGGTAGCGCGGCCCGTGAAGGTCGAGAACATCTGCTTGTTGAAGGCGCCGGTCATCACGACGTTCGGCTTGCCGCCATTGGTCCAGATCGAGGACAGCACGGTCTTGAGGTTTTTTTCCTGGAACGCAACCTGTGTTCCATCGGTGCGGGTGTGAGTGCCATCCGCTGCAGACGGATCGGCGCCGCTCGCACCTTTGAAGGTGTTCGACTTGATCCAGGCCAGCACGGAGGCCGTCTTGCGGGCCGCGCTATCGCTGCCCGTCGCCTTGGCCTGGTTGGTGCCCGCGAGGATGATTTCCATGTCGCGCTTGAGCTCAAGGCCCTTGAGCATTTCCTGATAGGCCATTTCGTTGTCACGCCCGGCGTGCTGAACGGCCTGTTGGGTTCCCGTCACGCGGGCCACCTTGTAGGAAATCTGCACGGTGTTGCCGAGGCGCACGGTCGGCGTGGTGGAATTGGTCGAGGGATCATCGCCTTCGAGCTGCGCATTGGTGTCGTCCGCAGCGGCAAGCGCTTGGGTCTGCCATTCGTGGTTGACCGCGGTCGCTTTCTCGCGGGCGAGCGCTGACATGAACGGGGTATCGGTCGGATCGATCCGATAGATCATGTCCGACAAATCTTCGCGGTTGCCGACCGCCTCATAGGTAGCGAAGGTATTGGAGGGAAGCGCCATGGCCGTAAATCCTAGTTGGGCCGGCGTCCATTGCGGCGCGCGATCAAAAGCGCAACGCCGTCTTCCATGGACCCGGACTCGGTGAGACGATGGGTGAGAGCTTGGACCTGCTCGGAATGAGCCGCGCTTGCGGGGCGGTGCGTTCCGGGCCGTTGAACGGGGGGGACAGGCTTGTTGCGAGCCGCGTCAGCAGCGGCTTTCAGCTTTGCTTCGGCCTCGCGATAGCCCATCAGATCGGAGACGATCTTCTGGAATCCCGCGTGCTGGAGCAGTTCGAATCCGGCATCGCTCTGAGCCCATTTCTGGAGCTGTTCATTCGAGAGGCCGTATTCTGCCAACAGCGGCATCGCAGCATCCCGAGCCGCCGAGAGCTTCTTGGCGTCGGCATAGTCGGGCACAAGCTCTTTGAGCTTCGCGTCCTGCGCTTGCGCGTAGGCGCTTCGCTTGGCTTGTGTTTCATGCTGGGTGCGCGCGTCCGCTTCCCTCACCGCAGCGTCAACCGCCTGCAATTCCTGCTGATGCGCTTGCCACTGGATGAAACGGAACGGATCGGTCTGCGAGAGCTGGACCACGTCGGCCATGGTCTTGATGTCCGGAAACTGCGATTGCTGCTGCCGGATCAGGATGTCATGGGTGGCGCGGGCCGCGTTCTCGTACTGCTGGCGTGCCTGTTCTGCCGCCTGCTCCTTGGCCGTGACGGCCTTGGACTTTTCGGCGGCTTCGTTCGATCGCCGGAGAAATTCGGCCTCTTGCCTAGCCACTTGCGCAGCGATCTTCTCCTGCGCTTCGCGGGGATAGGCCTTGAATGCCTCTTTGTCGTCCTTCGACCAAGATCGGGGCGGCTCGATGGACGGAAGCTTGTCGGCTTCCGGATCGGCTGCCTCGCTCTCACCGGGATCAGCCTCAGGCTGAGCGGCGTTGTCCTGTTGGGACAATTCTTGCTCCGCGGTCGCCGGATCGGCGCGCGCTGCGGTTAAATCGGGATCGGCGGGATTGCCTTCTTCGCCGGTGGGGGCGGCATCGGCCTGAGGCTGCTTGTCGCGGGCCGACACCCAAAAGCGGGCTGCATCCTCAGAGCTATCGAAGCTTTCTGGAATAGCGGGAGGGGCTGCGGACTCGACTGCGGAGGTAATTTGGTCTGTCATGGCCCGACTGTTCGGGCCGATAGGTTGTGAAAATGTTTTGCCCTAGCGGACTTCGTGCCACGCCTTCTGCCGTTCGGCCGCTTCCGTGATCTGGCGCAGCTCGGCCGCCGCGAGCTTGCCGTCCTCCACGACAGAAGCCAGGTGATCTTGCACCTTGCCGACGATATTGACGGCGAGGAACAGCTTTTCGCGCGCGGCCACGTCGTCTACCGTCGTGGTGCGCCATTTGGCGATATAGGCTTGCTCGAGCGTGGCGAATGCGTCGGTGAGCAGTTCGTTGCGCAGCAATGCTTCGGCCCGTGCGCCTCGCGCGGCTGCGGCATTGAGTTCGATCTCGCTGCTCATGAAACCGTCCGTCTGCGCGCCTCTGCGTCTTTTATTTCCTTAATCGCCAACCGAAGTAGCTTGATCGCGAACACATTTCCACCGCTTCCGCCGCCCAATAATCGCGCGGCTTCGATCGCCAGAATAAAGGCTCTGTTTGTGGAAAAGTTGCTGCATCCGATGGAAAAACTATGCTTATCTTCCTCTCGCTCGAACCGGGCAGCATAGTGGGCGGCCTCATCATATAGACGGGCACGATCGGCAAGTTCTTCCTTGGCAAGGCATATGTTACCGAATCCATCAGATGGCGCTCCGGGCCTATAAGAACATGACGCCATCATGAGGTAAGTCTGAGCAAATCTTAACAGCTTGTCTTCAGCAATTTCAGCGCGATGCCAAGAAGAGCAACAGGTCGCGTGAAGTGCATCGATCAGGCTGCTATCATCAATATCGGTCAGTTCAGCCATTTTCTCTCCTGAGCTTCACAAGGTAGGTTTTCTGCGGCGCGTATCGCAGCCGCCTTTATACGCCGATACCTCAGCGCGTCATAAATCAGGAGCTGGATGCGATGATCAAAGATCGAGATTTCCGCTCCATGTGAAAGTTCCTGGAAATGGGCCTCCGTAAAACCAAGCGTGCTCAACAAAAAGAGGGCCGCTTCCTGATCTTCACGTGAAATAGCTCCTAGAGCTTCCCGCGTCTTCGCGTTTTCGTCTTGGACGAAAGAAGCCCAGCTCTTTTTAGCATCACTGGGCGTGCTCACGACTTATCCCCTGAATTATTCGCGAAGATCGGCGCTGCGGCACCGGCAAATGGCAGTCCCGCCAATCCATATTTGCGAAGGATGCTGATGATATCGTGGTTGAAGACCACGTAGTTGCGGCTGCCTTCGCCAGCTCCGCGCGAGCCTTGGTCGAGATATTTGACGCCGGGAACGCCGGCTTCCCTTAAAAACTTGGCAGCGCCCGGACCTTTTATTTGCGGTATTTCCCGCGGATATATCGTACTGCCCCCGCTCGGAGGATGTAGCCGCAGGCCGTTGGCCATATCTATCTTCTCGCGAAGGGTAGAATCACTCGCATCAATACCGACCTTCTTGAATGCCTCTTGCACACTTTCAGGCTGTTGATTGAGCGCCTTATCCCAATCCAGGAACTGCTCGGGGTCGGCGTTGAGATCGACCTCATACATGCGACCCGGCGTTGCCGCACGTAGCCCTTCGTTATCCAAAATGTTCAACGCTTCTTCGGCCTGCCCCTCCGATGCAGCGTTGCGATTGATGAATTGCGACCACCCGTTGCGATCGGAATATTTCAAGGCGGCCCGCGCCGCGAGATTTTCCGCGCCCGTTAATTCGTCAGGATGAAAGCGATCGCCCGCTTCATTTTCGACGTGAGTAGCCCCATTTGTCAGCGCATCTCGATAACTCCTGGCTACTCCCTCATTTTCCGCAAAATACAGCCCATGCCCATAAGCCTGCGCGCCTTCGCCTGTGCCGATCTTGGACAAGTCGAACGCATCGAAGTCATGCGGCGAACCGTGGTAAGCGCGGATGCCCATATTGAGCGCGTCGGCTTCTGCAGGAGCGGCGCCCGCGCCCAACGTGACAAGCCCGGCCAAATCAGCAGCCGGCTTGATCATCTGCTCGGTCGTGATCGGCTGTGTCGATTGATAGGCTTCGCCGGGCGCCATCGCAGCACTCAAAAGCTGCTTTCCGAGCGCGCCGACAATCCTTGTGACGGGATTTCCTGTCGATGGATCAACGCCCATCTGGGTTGAATCATTGGCGAAGATCGGTGGCGCGGAGGGCAAAATCAGCGGCGCCGATGGCGCGGGTGAGCCCGACAAATCGATTGTGGGCGCATCCGGATGACCGAGCATCGGGTGAATCGCGTCAGCCATGAGGAACGACCGGACCTTTCGCCGCATCCTCCGCGAATCTCTTGCGGATATCGTTCTCGAAATCGTACTGCACCGATTTGGGCTGGCCTGACGTCGCCGGTTGTGCTGCTTGTTCGGCCATCTTGGCATCATGGGCATGGGCCTGCGCAACGAGCCCGAGCGCATCGCTGGCGAGGTCCATCTGATGACGCTGGTTGTCATGGTGCGCGGCGCGATTTTCCGCCAGCGCCTTGATATGGGCGTCCAGGATCAGGAGCTTGGCGTCCAGATCGGCCTTGAGCTGGGCGAGCTGCGCCGCCGCGCCGGCGGATTGCTGCTCAAGCTGGGCCTTGTGCGCCGCCGACTGCTGCTCGACCTGCGCCTTAGCCTGGATGGCCTGGACCTTCGGGTCCGGCGGAGGTGGAGCGGGCGGATTGAGCAACTGTCCGGTCTGCGGATTGACCGCCGTCGGGTCCTTGAAGAACCGCGCGGGGTTCTTGTGGCCCATGATTCGCGTCAATTCGGTCGCCGTGTTGTATAGCTCGCCATCCCCGACGATGTTGGTCTTGCCGGCGGCGATCATCTCCTTTTGGACGTTCCCGATCGCCATGGTCTGGGCGAATTGCTGCGCCTTGCCGCCGGTCCCGAGCCCGACGTTGATGGTCATGTGATCGCGGGTCTTCCAGCCGCGCGGATCGACTGTCACCCACGAATTGCGAAGCTGCACGGTCTGCGCTTGCTGGCCGTGCTTGCGGATCGTGGCGTGGAGCAGCGAGAAGATGTCGCGCACGCCCTCCGCCATGATGCGCGCGACAAGCTTCAGCCGCATTTGCGAGGCGGAAAACACCTGATTGACGGCAGTTGCCGACTGATTTTGCAGCGCATCGGCGTCGATGCCCTGCGTCTGCGGCGTGTTGCCAGTCCGCCGGGCAAGTTCGGCATCCAGGAACTGCCCAAACGCCAGTGCCGTCGCGGTGATATCCGGGACCGCCTGCCAGTTGACGCCGCCCGGCTGCTTGACGCGCACCACACCGCCGGGACGCGATACCAGCAGGTCGTCCAACGTGTTCGGGCCGGCGTGCTGCTGCGATACCTCGACGCGAGGGTTATTGTGCAAATAGATGTTATCCAGCGCCCCGCGCTTGATTGCGGTCTTTTCGCGCTGCGTCGGCATCACCAGATCGGCGATGGAACGGCCAAAGAACCGGTGGGTGATCGGGACCGGCGTCGTCGCCGCGAACGGAATCTGGTCGAACGGCTCGATCGCAGGCTTGCCGTCGCGCTTGAGGATTTCCCCGAGATCGCCGCCGGTCACGACCTGATACAGGCATGGCTTGCCGGTGCCTTCGTAGTCGAGCCGGATGTAGTGCTCGGTGATCTTGACCAGGCGCGAGCCTGGATTGAGCTCCGACTGCGCGAACATGTGCTCCTGCACGCTGTCGCGCTGGATCGTCTCGATATCGGTCTGGCCCGAATAGGTCGTGAGGGACTTGATCTGGACCGGATCGTAACCCTCGCCGATCAGTTGGGCCTCGGTCTTGGTCACGATGTCATGGAAGCAGTAGTTGCAGTCCTTGATGGTGCGGGCGCCGCGCTCAATGCCGAACTCTTCGGGCGGCACGCCAAGCACGCGGGCTTGTGCCAGCTTGCGGGTGGTCGTGATCGTGACATCGTGGAATTGCGGTGGTTGCATCGGCACGGGAAGGCCAATCGCCGGGCCGGCGGCGCCCTGTGGTGCATTCGATGCGCCAGCGGCATAGGCCATTAGCTTGTCGCCTCACCCTTGAATGGCGCACCATTCTCATCAACGACCGAATGCTCTATGATCTCCATCTGGCCATCGGATTCAGCCACAGCTTGGGCCAAAAGTGCGAATTGGTCCTCGGTCAATGAATAATACGTCTCGCGCTGTTCTTCCTCGCGCTCCTCCCACCAGACCTTGACCAGGCCAACCTTGGACAAGAGTGCATCCTTCAGGAACGAGTACAGCACCATGAAGCCGGGATTCTGCTGCATGAACACATGGTTCACGTAGTCCGATTCCTGCTGCGCTGCGGCCTCATCATTCGGTCCCACCGGCTCAAAGCGCACCACGTCATCCGAACCGGCAAAGATATCCATCAGCTCGGGCATCATGCCTTCAATGGTATCCGACACATCGGTTGACACGGCGCGGGACCGCCCGGGTTCGGCCGGCATGTCCACACGCATGTCGCCGAGATAATAGTCCATTGCCTTGGCGCGCTCTTCGGACAGTTCGATCGCGCTCATGGCGGCGAGCGCGTCACCGCGCGCGGAGCCGACAAGTGCCTGAACCTGATCGGGGGACAATTTAGCCATGGCTCAGCTTTGTCGCGGTAAATTGGTTGCGGATGTGTTGCGGGCGGGAGCCAAGAGCATCGCCCCCACCCGAGCACAGGTCATCCCAGCGCGTTAATGATCGCGCCCAACAGGCTGTCGATCGCGTTGAGGTGCTCGTGAGCCATCTCGGTACCGTGATTGAGACGTTCGATGGCTCCCGAAGCGAGAGGCTTTGCCCCCTTTGGATCGTCGCCCACGGCGCGCAGCACACCGAGCTGATCGGCGATGATGGCCAGTCGTTCACCGAATGCGCCGAGGCGATCATTGACCTGTTCTAGTCGGCTGATCGCGCTCGCAATGGTTCGTGGAGGGCCCGCAGTCATCTGATTGCCGATCGCATTCGATTGTGCCGCGTAGGTCTGTTCTCGTCCCGCTCCTGCTAACATATTGAATCCTTCCGAGCCATCTTAGGTTGTGCGGCCGTCGCGGGCTGGCTCAAAACCCGGCAAAACCGCCTATCAGAGGTTGAAAATGGCCTTATCGCCATCCTCGATCCCCGTAATTGATCGCCCGCTCGAAATTCGCCGCCTGTGACGGCTCCCGATAGTCAATCGCCATGAGCCCGAACGCGTCGGCGGAATGGCTCGACCAATCATGATCGGGGCCGAGCCCGACGTTGCGAAGCTCGTCCTTGCGCTCATGGTAGAAGCCGAGCGCCTGCCGTCCGGCTTCCGTCGTCGCCGCGTTGAAGCGGAACTTCGGTGCCAGCCGGCGCACGGCCTCAATACGCTGCGCCGCGGCGCCACGGCCCTGATTTGGGATAACACGCGTGGCAAAACCAGCATCGCGAAAATGGTCCTCATAGCGCTTTCCGGTCACGTTGTTCTCGTTCACCCCGTCGTGTGGCAGGATGATTTCGGCGTCCTGGTAGCCGCGATCCCGCAGCCATTTGACGTGATAGGCGAGCGTCTGCCCTTGCGTCTCGTAATGGTCGAGGATCAGGATGTCGCCGTCGACGAACTGGCAAATCCAGAATACGAAAGCGTCGGCATTCGCCCCGCTGCCTCCGATATCGGCATAGGCGCGGATCGGCAGCAACGGATCGGCATTCACCGCGCCGATGCGGCCGCCGAGCTTGGCCGCGGTGAGAAGCTTCGCGAAGTAAGCGCCCTCGAATGCAGCAGCATATTCGCCCTCATAGGTGTGGGGATAGCGCTCCGGATAGCGTTCCAGCTCCAGCTTGCGCTCGGCCTCAAGTTCGGCTGTCCAAAACGGATTGTCCCGCCAGTTGGCCTGCACCACGATCGCGCCCGCGGGAGGGCCGCCCGGGCTGCGGAGAAAATCGTCGATCGCGTCGTTTTTCCGCGTCGGGTTCCAGGAGGCCCAAATCTCCGACCGCTCCATACGGATCGTCGGGCGTAACAATGACAGCGAGCGCGCCGACAGCGATTGAGCTTCATCGATCCACGCGACGCGAAATCCTTCCAGCGACTTGATCGATTCGGCCGTGTGGTCCTGCAGGCCAGCGAAGATGATCAGACCATCGCCGGGCGTGCGGATCAACTCGCGCTGAATATCGAATTGCGAGCCGACCCCGAGCGATTCGATCTTGCTTTCGATCAGCCGCTTCGACGACTGCGCCAGGGTGCGCTGCACTTCGCGGATGCAGACCGCGCTGGTGCCCGGCTCGGCCAAGCAGGTCTCGACCAAGAGCTCGCCGAAGAAATGCGACTTGCCCGAACCGCGACCGCCATATGCGCCCTTGTAGCGCGCCGGCTGCAACAGCGGCCGGAACACGGCTGCGGTCGGGATGCGGAGCGTGGTCATGCTTCGGCATCTTCGGCGACTTTTGCGAACCGGAGCTTACTCGCCACTGATTTGTCGGCGAGAGCCGCACACTTTTTCTCGTTCACTTGGATTCCAGGCAGGCCCGCAAGATAATCTGGCAACCAACCACTGCCGTGACCTAGGCCCGCGTGGCGCTTGAACAACACTTTTGCGGCGCCTTCTGGCGAATGAGAATTTGTGATGGCACTCACCAAAATCTGTATGAGAACGGAACGGGCTTCGTTCTTAGCGTTATCAAGCCGGAACGTGCCAGGATCGCGCAGCACAAACGGCGTCGCTTTTATGACGAGAGAGGGACGCTCCATCGTCATTACCTCACAAATCACACGCTCTCTCCAATCAGGAGGAATATCGCGAATGATCTCCTTGATCACACTGGCCCATATTTCCTCTTGATCTTCCATTGGAGGGTTTTTGCTGGGCGGCAGGCTACTCATTTTTCAGTCCTCATATGCGTGACGCATGTGACACGTAGCTGCATTTCAACCGTCCGCGCGCGCACGCGCGTATACGTAGTTAACCCATCTTCCCGTCACATGCGTCACCACTGGCCGCGTCATCCCGCGATCCTGTGTCCCGCTTCGTGCTGCCCATCCAGCATCACCCTAATCCGGGCCTTGTCAGCTGGCGCAATCGACCAGCCCTCGCCCCAATGCGTGCGAATGCTGACACCCTTGTTGCGCAGCGCGCGGCGCAGGCAGCACGTATGGCTGTCCAGCACTTTGTCATCCGGCCATTTGTCGTCGGGCGAGTCGCCGTACAATACCGCGTACAGCGCCGGCCGTGTCACCATGTCGCGCGCGAGCAACGTTCCGAGAATCTGCGCCTGCCGGCGATTGAGACCGAACGCCTGACGCAACCGGCTGACCATGCTGCGCTCAGTACCGAGCACGGCCTCGAGCTCATCGATCCGGTCGCGAAGGCGCTGGACGACATCGCTCATGCGGCTTAGCTCGCCTCCACGATTACGCGCTCGATACGGGTGATGAGTTCGATCGGCTTGCCATCCTCTCCGGAGACCTGCATCGGCAAGACCTTGCCGAGCAGCGCCATGAAGGGACCGGGATTGATGATGGCCTGCTCGTGCAGGTAAGCCACAAGGCCACCCTTGCCGCCCGCCTTGTCCGCCGCTTTCAGGATCGCATCCTTGAGCAGCTTCGTGGTCTTGTTTGGCGTACCCTTCGCGCGGCCTGTTTTTGACCTATCCAAGCCTGTTTTAGGCATTTTTCGACCTATTTTTGCCTATTTGACTTGCCCAATTTGCGGTACGCCGCAGCCCTGATTTTCTGCGCCTCCTCCAAGCTCAAATTCTTGGCGAGGGGGATATCCCGGAGCGCGGCCTTGGCATGAGATTTGTCCGGGATCGGAAACGACTTTCCGGGGCCAGCGAAGTCGGACTTCGGGAGCGCCTTGCGTTTAGCTGCGGTGAGCTTTGCCATGTCTAGTCCTCCAGCGGCATGTTGGAGATTTGCCCCAGCTCGGCGAGCACATCGGCGGCCTCGTCCTTGATGGACTTGGCAATCGTGCCGGCAACTTGAGCTGTAGCGGTCTTTGCTTTTTCGAGTTCACCGACCGCAGCCTTGACCTGGGCGATCCCATCCGATCGGGTTTGAGCGATGCTCGCTCGCGCCTCATCCATCATCGCCTTCAGCGAAGCGGCAAAGCTCGTCATCGGTTTGGCCCCTGAGATCGGTTTAGCGGGCGCTGGAGCGACGTTGGGGAGCAGCGCGGCTGATTTAGCCTCCAGCGGGATTTGCGCGACGGACGGGCTCGCCATGGCCGCACGGATGGCTTTCTCAGCCTCCTCCTCCGATGCGTCGGCATCCACCGAGATCAGCTTGCCGTTGAGACAGTAGTTCTGGCGGCCTGCGAGCATCTGCATCGTCAGGTGCTCAATGCCCGGCAGGTCATGCAATCGCAGTTTGAGGTCGGCAATGGTCAAATCTAGCGCCCACGAATTTGGTTGCAGGGGTGGGATTTGAACCCGCGACCTCGTAGTTATGAGCCACGCGAGCTACCGGACTGCTCTACCCTACGTAGCCATTCCATGCACATGTCGCCCTGATTTGCCTATTCGTAGCGCTACGGATGATCTGTAACATTTCGTGATTGAAAATACGTTGAATTTATCAATGCATCATCTAAGATGATCCATGTCAGCCGATGCTGCTGACGCCTACAGGAGACCGGCCGGATCGGCGCGGTCAAGATGGAGAGCGAAAATGACCAAGACCTACACCGTTTCGACGTCCGAAGGACGTACCGTCACCCTGACCCCCGAACAGACCGATCGCTATGACGCCGGAGAGGACGTGCTCGCAGAGGTCACGGCGGGATTGGCCCCCGGCGACTACAGCATCTACGCCGCCGATGGTGGCCCCCTGCTGCAGAATATCTCCGTGCCATGACCGACAACCGCCATCGCGTCCCGGTCGATTTCCGCCCCTCTCCCCTCGCGCGCGAGCGCGAGGGTTGCAGGTTGACGGAGCGGCCAATCACGCTGCGGCTCTGTGAGATCATCGAGCGGCTGGAGCGGGTCGTATATGTGAGTGATCCCGATCTAAACCCGCTCCAGTGGCAGATCGTGCTGTACGAGGGATGGGAGGCCATCTCCAATGAGCGCATTATCGCGCGCGACCGGCCGCAGGACATCGATACGCTCGCCTGGCAGAGCATGATCGCGACCGTCAGCGAGCGCGACGAGGCGCTGGCGAGGCGATTGCATGCGATGACGGCGATCCAGCGGGTCGCAGTGCTGGAGCGCATCGAGGCCTATGGACGCGCGGAGGCGATGCGATGAGCGATCTGACCTGGGCCGCTAATCGCCGCCTTGACTTCATTGATTGGGCGATCGCCGTTAAAAGCGAGCTACAACGCTCCGACATCATCGACCTGTTCGGCGTCTCGATGGGCCAGGCCAGCGCCGACATCAACGAGTTCATCTCACGCTACCCGGACGCGATCACTTACGACAAATCGGCCAAGCGCTATGTGCCGGCGCGCGCAAACTATCGCCGCCGGCGCAAGGGCGCGTGGGTCCAGGCGATCGATTGGGCCTGCGCCGCGGGGCGCAACGCTGGCTAGCGTGGCGGCAGATGTTCATGACACGGCTCGCAAGTAAGCACCTTCCGCACGAGCTCCCGCGCATCTCGCACCCCCATCTTGCGGTAGATGATCTCCCGGTGGCTCTCCACCGTGCGCGGGCTGATGCCGAGTTCGCGGCCGATCTCCTTTGAGCCCCAGCCCATCACAACGTAGTCGCAGATCGTTTGCTGGCGGGGGCTGAGGGTGGTCATGGGCTTGCTCCCTCAAGCTTACGTCCATCTGGCAGGAGGCCATACTTGGCCAGCAATTCGGGCGGCGCTTGGCCGATGTCACTGGCGGGCGCATGGCGCGACCAATGGCCGGTCCGCTTGAATTGGGACACCGCTTCATCCCAGCTAATCCGGATTGGCTCTGTGCTGGATTCGAACGCAGTCACGGCACTATCCAGGAAATCTTCCGAGTTGAGCCAGCTCGCCGGCATCGGCACGAATTGCGTTCCGATATCCCCCAGCTTGGCATGGGTTTCCGTCAGCCGACGTGCTGCGGCCAAGACCATTTTCGGATCAACGCCTGTTTTGACCAGCGAATTGAACTTCCGCTCGGCAAGTGCCCATTTGTAATCCCCGAGGCGCTTGGGATAGATTTTTTTCAATTCGACGAAATCAAGATGCGCGCTAGGCCGCGCCTTCGCGACCGGACATGTTCCCTCTTCCCTAACCTCCTCCTTCCTCCCTCCTTCCTCCTCCATCTGCGGAGACATTTCTCCTTTTTGTGGAAATCGGTCTTGACCAACCTCAGGAGCTTCGGAAACAGGATAGGCTGAAGCGACGTATTTTCGGAGTTCTTGCGATGTTAGTGGGCGGTACTTCGGAGTTTTAGGCTTCTGAAACTTGCAGAAGTTGCGAACCGCCCCGAGCTGTTTTCCTTCATGCAAAAACTGCCGGATGACATTGGCATTTTCAAGTTCAGCCAACAGCACCGGAATATCGATGTTATCGGCGGGCATTATTCGCATCTTCAGCGTGATCGGCTTCCAATCGAACACGCCTTGATCGTCAGATTCTGTCCAAAGTCCGAGCAAAAGCACGCGCGCGGCCATCGACAAACCAGCGAACGCCTCATCAGTGAATAATCCAGGATGAATGCTCCGGATGCGGGCCATATTAATACCAGCCCTTCAATGCCCAATTGGTCACTTGCTCTGCACAGGCCATTGGATTTTTCCAGAGCTCAGAACCAGTGAAGCGAAAGACATCGTAATCTTTTGATGTGAGCCAACGATCTCGGGCGCGATCTCTTGCCGCCTGCTCTTTCGTGCGCTCGTGAAAATTATGACCGTCGCATTCGACAACAAGCCTGCGCCATATGCGATTATCCCCCTCCCCCCGGACATTCATCGCGTGAATCAGAAAATCTACTCTATAGTCGCCTATCTGAGCTTGCGGACGGACAATGAGCGAGATTTGCGGATCGGCGCAATCGCGCATCAATCTCGACTCCATTTCTTCGTCGGCCGCCTTGAGAAGCGTGGCGTATTCCGTCAACCCGAACTGTGTCCGAAATAGCAATGCTAGAAAGAACAGCTTTTCAATCTCGCTATCGCCAGTGTCGCGATCATTTATCATCCACATCAGTTCGCCATCGATATGATCGATGATTTGCTGATGAAGAAGGTCAAATCCAAACTTCTTGCTCATCACTCTATCCCCAGTTCCCCGCGGTAAACCTCGATCATGGCTTCGCGATATCGCCGCTTCTCCGCGTCCTCACGCTGGGCGCGGATAATCGCGCGCAACGCCGGAATGTCGTAGCCGGCGCCCTTGGCCTCGGCAAAAACATCCCTGATATCGGACGAAATTTCGTCACGGTCATCCAGTAGACGATTGATCCTCTCCACGATCGATTTGAGTTGCGCATTCGAGTTGTGGCCGGCCGTCGAGTCCGTCATGCTTTTCCCCATTTGCTGCAAAAATCGCCGCCCCGCGTGGTCTTGCGGTCGCGCTCATCCTTCGGCTCAAGACAGACCGCCTCGCGATAGCCGTCCTTGACCGTCGTGGCGTAGCCCTCAACGTCCCAAAACCTGCAGGTTGAGCAGGTGCGCAGGTCACTCACAGCGCGTCCCCGCCACGAAGAGGCTCAATGCCGTTGCACCTTGAGCACGCGACGCACAAGTTCTTCCGCGCTCATGCGGTGTAATTCGCTCACAGCGCGCCTCCGTCTCTCAACCGGGCCAGCCGGTTGGCGACCTCGCTCTCGGGATGGCCTGCCAGCCGCGCAATCTCTGCCGTGTCCCAATGGCCGCGCCAGAGGCGGCCAATCATCGCATCAAGCGGATCGCGGATGATTGCCGCCTCGGCGAGCTTTGCCGTGTTGTGGGCGGCGCGGAGCTTCGTCAGGAGTGCATCTGTGCTCATCCGATCCCCCTCACCACGACCCGGCAGCCGGCTGGCGCGTTTGCGTCGTCCCATGCGAGTGTCAGCCGCTCGCAG
>DASUKT010000400.1:0-10188 GCA_036278575.1 Pseudolabrys sp.
CGCACAGCCATGACGCCACGGCCGTGGCTGT
Source organism: Pseudolabrys sp. (assembly GCA_036278575.1). Lineage (GTDB taxonomy): Bacteria > Pseudomonadota > Alphaproteobacteria > Rhizobiales > Xanthobacteraceae > Pseudolabrys. Next base: position 32 of record DASUKT010000400.1, read on the forward strand.
GGGCGGGACGCTCCAACTTGGCCGTCTCAAGTCGTCGTGGCGCGGCTCGTTTTGCATGACGTGTGTCCGCCATGTTGGCTTCGCGATCTCGACAGTCGTAGGCGCATCCGTGGTCGTGTCGTTCAGTCGTATAACTCAAGAACCCCTGTTTCGGTTTGCATCGATGCATCCGTATCACTTCAATTCTCTATCTTCTGCGCTGCCGAAAATTACGCGACTTCGTCGGCTTACCGCCGCATTGATTTCACAAACCTCGATAGTAGTGCGTGCTCGAGTCCGCGCCGCCCGGTTCGCGTCGATGTGGCGCCACCATGTTGTTGAAGGTTGAGTACAAATGAGCTTCGGCATCTCCGCCACGTTCGATCGACTGCATCGGCGCGTTCCATCTCGCCGCGACGATAGGAGCAGCCGTGGTGGCCAACGTCTTCGTCAGCGGCGCAAGCGTGTGTACTACCGCCGATCAGGCGTAGCGGCGCTGCCCGAGCCGACATGGCCACTGTTGGCAGGCAAGCGCGCGCTGGACATCTTCGGCGCCACGGCGGGCTTGTTGCTGTTTGCGCCGCTCTTCATCGCCATCGCGGCCGCCATAAAGCTGACCTCGCGGGGTCCGGTGTTCTTCAGGCAGAAGCGATACGGCTATCACAGCCGCCGCTTCTTGATTTTCAAATTTCGCACGATGTATGTCGATCGCGGAGACGAACGCGGCGTCGAGCAGACGAAAGCGGATGATTTACGCGTCACGCCGCTTGGCCGCATTTTGCGCAAGACGAGCCTCGACGAACTGCCGCAACTTATCAACGTGTTGAAAGGCGACATGTCGCTCGTCGGCCCGCGCCCGCATGTGCCGGGTATGCTGGCCAACGGCATGCTCTATGAAGCGCTTATTCCCTACTATTTCGAGCGCCACAACATGAGGCCTGGCCTGACCGGCCTCGCGCAGGTGCGGGGTTTGCGCGGCAGCACGACGGATTCTGCGGCCGCGCTCGCACGACTCGACTGCGATCTCGAATATATCGAAAACTGGTCCCTTCACCGCGACGTGGCGATTATCACCCATACTATCGTCAAGGAGTTTTTCTTAACCGGGTCCGGAGTTTGACCGCCGTTTAATTCTTCCCGGCCGATCTGAGACTTTCTGACAAAGCCAGCGTGCTCAAGCTCAAATTATTGTCGCGTTGGCACGTGGCGAAAAAGACTGCGCCGCAGCAGTTTACCGTTGCCGCGGCGCAGCAGCATCTGTGTTCAAGCATCTATTCGACGGCGCTAACGACCTTCAGATGGGGCATATTGCCCTGCATAATGCCGCGATAAGCGGAAAGGTAATCCATCGCCATTCGTCTTGCCGTGAACCGCTGCTCGAATCGCGCTCGCACCTGTCGTCTGTCCAGCAGAGGAATGCGATCTACTGCACTGATAGCCGAGATTTCGTCTTCAACGATAAAGCCGGTTACGTTTTCATCCACGACCTCGGGCACCGAACCGCGATTAAACGCGATGACCGGAGTCCCGCAGGCCATGGCCTCGATCATGACAAGGCCGAATGGTTCGGGCCAATCGATCGTCACCATCAAGGCAATGGCCCCGCTCAGAAAATCGGATTTTTCATGGTCGCTGATCTCACCGATATATTCGACATCCGATGTATCCAACAAAGGTTGGATGATCTCGTCATAGTATTCCTGGTCGACGCGATCGACTTTCGCCGCGATCTTCAAGGGTATTCCACATCGTTTTGCGATGCGAATGGCGCGATCGACTGACTTTTCCGGGGCGATGCGGCCGAGAACCGCGAGATAGCTGGGCTTTACCGGGCGCGGGGTAAGCAGCTTCTCGGGTACGCCGTGATAAATCGTTCTGATCCAATTTGCCCGGCGAACCGGCCGACGCTGAGAGTTCGAAATGGAGATGAGTGGAACTTCGGGGAAGGTATTGAACACCGGCTGATGCTCGGGAAGATCAAGCCTGCCATGCAATGTTGTGATGAAGGGGGTCGATTGCCGCGTGAATAACGAAAAAGGGTAATAGTCCAGATGAAAATGCAGGAGATCGAAATCGTGACTACACTGACGGACGCGCTCCAGCATTACCATGTGCAAGGCATTCGGGTCTCGAATAGAGCCATCGAGACGGAGCGCTCTCGGCCAAATTGCTTCGAGTTTCGCGGATGTGCGGGAATCGCCACTGGCGAATAACGTAACATCGTTCCCAAGCGCGACCAGCTCTTCCGTCAACCAGTTAACGACTCGTTCCGTGCCGCCATAGAGCTTGGGCGGTATTGCTTCCGTCAACGGACCGACCTGCGCGATGCGCATCAGCTTGTCTCCCTGATTTTCATGGTTGTTCACCCGCGCCGCCAAGCCCCATCTGCGGCGGGAACGTTTCTACCCGCCGATTGTTCCCCAAAATAAGGCGAAGAACGAATTTCAGGCAGCGGTGCGCACCATGAATACGACCACATTTTTGACGATCTTATTTTCGCAAAATTGCAGGCAGATACATCGAGCATGCCGCAGTCCTGCGGCAGTTCAGCTTCGCCGGTGACATTCGACAACGTTGCAAGCTTTTGGCGCCTGCATGGATAATTTTTCGCGTTATTCCGCTCACCCGTTCGGCTTTATCGGCCGGTATCTCCGTGCGCGTCCATTGTCGCATGCAGTTATCATCGGAGCCGTCGCCATCGCGGTCGTTTGCTCGGTGGGCACGCAATACGGAATCAAATTCCTTGTCGACAGCCTTGCGCGAGGCGTCCCGGGCGATGTGTGGCTGGCCTTTGCCATATTGGGATCACTGATCGTCGCGGACAATTTGCTGTGGCGGGTCGCAAGCTGGATCGCGAGCACCACTTTTGTGAGGATAAGTGGCGATCTGCGCCGCGATCTCTTCCGGCATCTGACGGGACACGCACCGGGATATTTCACGGATCGGCTTCCGGGAATGCTCACCAGCCGGATCACAGCCACCTCCAATGCCGTTTACGCAATGGAGAACATGTTCGTTTGGAACGTGCTGCCGCCCTGCCTCGCCACGCTCTCGGCGATCGCTTTTGTATCGGTCATCAGCGTGCCAATGGCGGCAAGTCTTGCGGTCATAGGCGGAATTATCGTCATGGGAATGTTCCGCCTGGCCGCGGCGGGGAAGCCTCTTCACCACGACTTTGCCGCCAAAGCTGCTGCTGTCGACGGCGAAATGGTCGACGTCGTCACTAACATGCCTTTGGTCAAAGCTTTTTGCGGCATACGGCGCGAGCTTGATCGCTTCGACGCGACGGTCGACCGCGAGATCGCGTCGCGCCGCCGAAGCCTGCTGTACCTTGAGAAGCTGCGGCTCGCCCATGCCGCCATCACCGCCGTGTTCACAATCGGACTACTCGCCTGGGCAGTCCTCCTGTGGCAGCGCGGCGCTGCCAGCCCCGGCGACGTTGTACTGGCTTGTACGCTGGGCCTTTCTGTCCTGCATGCGACGCGCGATCTCGCGGTCGCACTGGTCGACGTAACACAACACGTCGCGCGGCTGTCGGAGGCCCTGGCAACGCTTCTTGTCCAACACGAACTAAGCGATCATCCGGAGGCCGCGCCGCTTGTGAAGCACGGCGCACGCATCGAATTCGACAATGTATCTTTCGGCTATCCGGATGGTCATCTCGTCTTCCGCAATTTCAGTCTGCGCCTCGAATCCGACCAGCGCATCGGCTTGATCGGCCAATCGGGCGGCGGAAAGTCGACGCTGTTCGCGTTACTGCAACGGTTCTATGACGTGCAACGTGGACAAATTCTGATCGACGGCCAGGATATCGCACGCGTTACGCAGGACAGCTTGCGTTCGGCGATCGCGTTGGTGCCTCAGGACATTTCGCTGTTCCAACGCTCAATCATGGAAAACATCCGGTACGGGCGGCCGGACGCGACCGACGAGGAGGTCATGCGGGCAGCGGCAGCCGCGCGATGCGAATTCATCGGCGAGCTCCCGGGCGATTTCGAAATGATGGTCGGCGATCGCGGCGTAAAGCTTTCGGGGGGCCAACGGCAACGCATCGCTATTGCGCGCGCCTTCCTGAAGGATGCGCCAATCCTCCTTCTCGATGAGGCCACCGCATCGCTCGATAGCGACTCCGAGGATGCGGTCCGGGAAGCGCTTGGCCGCCTGATGCAGGGCCGCACGGTGATTGCAATCACGCACCGGTTATCCACGCTGCGCAACTTCGACAGAATTATTGTCCTCAACGCGGGCCGCGTGATTGAAGATGGGCCGCCAGGTTTGTTAATGAAGCGAAAGGGGTCGTATTACGAGCTTGTCCGCCGTGAAATGAGCCGCCTGACGAAGCGTGCCGCGTAGCGAACTACAACAACTGCCAAAGCAGAAATTCGCCATGCCACTTCAAGCCGCAAAGCGCGGAATTGTTTTGTCGGCCCAGGCCAGCGCAGAAGTTCCATTTTCGATCCAGATGACGCGGCCGACGGCCCGGCCCCGACAGTCTCTCAAATATAACGATACTTTCCTCGTTCTCGACAGCCACGGCGATATCGGCTCTTCGGTCGGAGGAGCTGACGGGCTGTTTCATACCGACACGCGCTTTCTGTCCCGGCTTGAACTGCTGATGGACGACGCACAGCCGCTATTCCTCGGCTCGAACCTGAGCGACGACAATTCGTTGCTGAGCGTCGATCTGACCAATCCCGACATGTCGGTCGACGGCCATGTTGTCCTGCCAAAGGATACGCTGCACATCATCCGTTCCGTTTTCGTCTGGCAGAAGACGGCGTATCAGCGCATCGGCGTCCGCAACCACGGCACCCAATCGGTCGCTTTGGGACTGACGTTGGGTTTCGACAGCGACTTTGCCGACCTTTTCGAGGTGCGCGGCTCCACGCGCAAGCGGCGCGGGATCACTGAAACCAAAGTACTCGGACCGGATGAAGTTCTGCACGCTTATCGTGGGTTGGACGGCGGTATCCGCAGCACGAGGCTGCATTTTCATCCGCAACCGACGAAGCTGACGGCGCACAAAGCGGCATACCGCATCGAGGTGGCCGCGGGCGCGACATGCTCCATCTTCGTCGCCGTCAGTTGCGATAAATCTGCGGATGCTCCCAAGGTGCCGTTTATCCGTGCTTTGCTGTCTGCGCGACGGGAAATGAGGGCGTCGAAAATCGAGGGAAGCTCGATTGAGACGTCGAATGAAATTTTTAACGAAATACTTCGCCGTACGGCGGCGGATCTTTACATGCTGAAGACCGAGACCGCGCAGGGACCATATCCCTATGCCGGCATTCCCTGGTACTCGACGACTTTCGGCCGCGACGGCCTCATCACGGCGTTGCAAATGTTATGGTTCAATCCGCGCATCGCCCGCGGCGTCTTGCGGCGGTTAGCGGCCTATCAGGCGACCAAAGATGATCCGGAAGCCGATGCGCAACCCGGCAAAATTTTGCACGAGATGCGTGGCGGCGAAATGGCGGCACTGCACGAAGTGCCATTCGGCCTTTATTACGGCAGCGTCGATTCGACGCCGCTATTTGTGGTCTTGGCCGGCCTCTACACCGAGCGAACCGGCGACGAGGAAACGCTTGCCGAATTATGGCCGTCGATCGAGGCCGCATTACAGTGGATCGACGGTCCCGGCGATGCCGACCACGATGGATTTGTCGAGTATCAGCGTTTGTCCGACCAAGGGCTGACGAACCAGGGTTGGAAAGACTCTTTCGACGCCATTTTCCACGCAGACGGCAGCCTGGTGGAAGGCCATATCGCCTTGGCGGAAGTTCAGGGATACGTCTTTGCCGCTAAACAGTTGGCGGCTCGCTGCGCGCGCCGTATGGGTTTGACGGAACGCGCATCGGCGCTCTCTCTGGAGGCGGAACGCCTCGCCCAGCGATTTGAAGAGGCATTTTGGTGTCCCGATATCGGCACCTATGCGCTCGCGCTCGATGGAGCAAAGCAGCCGTGCGGCGTCCGTACGTCAAATGCGGGACAGCTTCTCTTTACGGGTATTGTACGGCCCGACCGCGCGAGAAAAGTCGCCGACTGCCTGATGGCGCCGTCATCGTTTTCCGGCTGGGGCATCCGTACCGTCACCAAGGGCGAGGCGCGATTTAACCCCATGTCCTACCACAATGGGTCGATTTGGCCGCATGATAATGCGCTGATCGCTCTGGGCTTTGCGCGTTATGGACTGAAGCAACAAGCCATGACGATTTTCAACGGCCTGTTCGACGCCGCAAGCTACATGGATTTACGCCGGTTACCGGAACTGTTTTGCGGCTTTCAACGCGAACGTCACCGCGGTCCGACACTCTATCCGGTCGCTTGTGCGCCACAGGCTTGGGCAAGTGTTGCGCCGTTCGCCCTGCTCGAGGCATCGCTGGGGCTCGAATTTGATTCACAGAATGCGGCCATAAGACTCCATGCACCGCGGCTGCCATCGTTTTTGGACGAGATTATCGTTCGCGAAATTCGGCTCGGAGATGCGAGCGTTGATTTCAAGATCAGGCGACATCAAGTCGACGACGTATCGCTGGAAATCACAAGAGCGCGCGGCCCGATCCAAATTTCGATGGTGCCGTAACAGACACGATATTGTCGTGCCGATGCGCTAAGGCGCGCTCCTCGTTCCGGAACTTTTCCTGCAGAAGCCGGGTTCCCCGGTTGGCCATATGCATAGGGGGAGGCCTCATGCGCATTCAAACGGTATGGATTGCTTTCGCCATTCCCGTTGTCTTCCTCGCTGTTCCCCGTCTCGTGCTGGCCGCCGATACGCCAGCGGCAGTACAGCCTATAGCGCCAAAAGCGCCGGCGTCTTCGACGCAAACGAAGCCCAAAATGCCGCCGATGGCGCCGTCCGTGACCGTGATGGATGCCGCCGGCGCGAGCGGCATTCTGGGCCGCGCGGTGAAGGGTGCCGACGGCAAGAACATGGGACGAATTGTTGACGTCATCGTCGATACCAGTGGCAAGGTTCGTGCTGCGGTGATCGACTTCGGAGGCTTTTTGGGCGTGGGAAGCCGGAAGATTGCGGTCGACTGGAACGCATTGCATTTCAGTGGCGCCGTCAAACGCGGCGATGACGTTCGCCTCGAGCTGACGCGCGATCAAATCAAGGCGGCGCCCGAGTACAAGGAAGGCAAGCCTCTCGTCGTCATTGGTGCCTCAGGCGATCTCAGGTCCCTTGGCATTTCCACGCCCGCTCCGGCGAAATGATTTATTTGCACGAAAGCCAAAACGCGCCGCCGAAATATCCGGCGCAGCCGCCCGCGGTCGAACCGGGGGGGCCCAACGGTTCCGAACCGTTGAGCGAGCCCGCGATCGGGCCGTCACAGGCAAGCGCGCGCGGTCTGGACTGGTTCGTGTTCTTCCTGGCCGACGTACAAACGGGATTCGGGCCTTTTGTTGCCGTCTATCTGACGACGCAGAAGTGGACCCAGGTCGAGATCGGGCTTGTCCTCTCGGTGAGCGGACTCGTTGCATTGCTCGGCCAAATGCCGGGCGGCGCAATCGTCGATTGGGCCCGCTCGGAACGGATGGTCGCCACGGTCGCGGTCGCGTTGATCGGCGTCAGCGCTGCCGCCTATGCGGCCTGGCCGATCTTTCCGGCGATTTTGCTCGCCGCGATTCTCCACGCCGGCAGCAGTTGCGTTCTCGGCCCCGCCATCGCCGCGATAAGCCTCGGCCTTGTCGGCCGCGCCGGCATCGGCCACCGCCTCGGCCGTAATGCACGTTTTGCGTCGCTCGGCAGCGGCATTGCCGCGGCGGCGATGGGCACCGTCGGTTATCTGTGGTCGAGCCGGGCCGTCTTTCTCGTCACGGTCGTCCTCGCACTGCCGACGTTGCTGGCGCTCTGGCACATACGAGCCGCCGAAATCGACCCCGAATACGCGCACGGTTCGTTGCACGCCAAGTCGAGACCGCCTCGATCCTCCAGTCTCGCAATGCTCGCCCGCAATCGGCCGCTACTGCTGTTTTCGTCGGTTTTGCTGCTGTTTCATCTGGCGAACGCCGCCATGCTCCCCCTCGTCGGCAGCTTCATGACGGCGAAGTCGAGTACTTGGGCGCCAGCTCTCATCGGCGCGTGTATGGTCGTTCCGCAAATTGTGGTTGCCGCGATTTCGCCGTGGGTCGGAACTCGATCTCATATCTGGGGCCGGCGTCCCCTTCTGCTGATCGGAATTGCAGCGCTCGTCCTGCGCGGACTTCTCTTTGCATTTGTGCACGATCCCCGCTTGCTCGTTGCAGTCCAGATATTCGATGGCGTTGCGGCGTCCATTTTCAGCGTGCTGGTGCCGTTGATCGTGGCCGACGTGACGTTCGGGACCGGGCACTTCAATTTGGCGCAAGGCATCGTCGGCACAGCCGTTGGAATCGGTGCTTCGGTCAGTACCGTGCTCGCTGGCTACCTCACCGATCAATTTGGCCGCAGTACCGCCTTCACGTCGCTCGCCTTTATTGCCATTTTGGCGCTTGCCGTCGTGTGGTTCGCCATGCCGGAAACGCGCCCGCCTGAAGCCGAGGTTCATGAGATTTAGGGCAAGACGCGAGTGGCTGCGCCGCGGAACTCTGCTCCCCGCCGCTTTGTTAACCGGCAAAGAGGGAGCTTTCGATGTCCAGGAAAATTCTCGTCGCTGCGGCGCTGGCCACAATCGGGGCGACCGCGATCCAGATGTCGCCGGCAAAGGCGCAAATCAACGGCGAGCGCTCCAACCAACGGCAAGGTGAGAGCTCGGAGGTCCAGCCCAACGCGCATCATCCCGGTCTGCCGACCAACGGCAATTCGCGCATGGAAGAAATACGACGCACCTCCAGCGGTGAGCTGACTCTCTCCGGCACGCAACGCAACCGCATCAAAGAGGCGGTTGAAAAATCCAACCTCAAACGTCAGAGCAGCGTTGGGTTCACGATTTCGGTCGGCGCGGCCGTCCCGCAACAGGCCGGTGCGCGCGACCTGCCGCCGGCGGTCGCGAAGGCCGTTCCAAGCAAACATCCGCTGCAATATGTGCTGGTCCGCGATCAGCTCATTCTGCTCGACAAGCGAACGCATCGAATCGTGGCCATCCTTCCCGGAATGGCCTGAAACAATCGGCGGCGGGGCGAGAACGTCTTTTGCGATCGCTGCTCGCCGGCTTCAATCACAACGACCAATCCAGCTTTTCTCCACCGAACAAGGGCAAGACGTTCCCCATCTTGGGGACGTCAACCTGCTCGCAGACAAAGTTTGACGTCTTTCTCAGCGTGATCCGCTCTTCGTTCAGCGGCAGGCTATAGAACTGCGGTCCATTGATCGAGGCGAACGTCTCGAAATTCTGGAGCGCCCCTTCTTCCTCGAAGACTTTCAGATAAGCAGGCAACGCCGACGGCGCGCCGAAAACGCCGGCGCAGCCGCAAGCGGCCTCCTTCAAGTGCCTAAGATGAGGCGCCGAGTCGGTGCCCAGGAAGAAACCGGATTCGCCGCTGGTCGCCGCTTCGCGAAGCGCCTTTCGGTGCTCCTCACGCTTGAGCACGGGGAGACAATAAAGGTGCGGCCTGATTCCGCCCTCGAACAACGCGTTGCGACTGAATAACAGGTGCTGCGGCGTGATCGTTGCACCGAGGCGCCGACGATGCGCGCGGACAACAGCAACGCCGTCCTTCGTCGTGACATGCTCCAGAACGATTTTCAATTTGGGCACGCGCTCCAGCAACGGCAGAAGAATAGCGTCGATAAAGGCCCTCTCCCGGTCGAAAACGTCGATCTCGGGCCGAGGCAGTTCGCCGTGCACGAGCAGCGGCATGCCGCTTTCCGCCATGGCTTCGAGCACAGGCTGAATTTTCCAGATGTCGGTTACACCGGCGGCGGAATTGGTCGTCGCGTGTGCGGGATAAAGCTTGGCGGCGGTGAAAACTCCCGCCTTGTGACCGAAAATGAGATCGGCTCGATCCGTGGCATCCGTGAGATAGCACGTCATCAACGGCGTGAACTTATGCCCAACGATGGCGGCCTCAATTCGCTTGCGGTACTCCACCGCCATCGCCGCCGTTGTCACCGGCGGCACCAGATTGGGCATCACGATCGCACGCGCAAACTGCGCTGCGGTGTACGGCGCAACGGATTTCAGGATTTCACCGTCGCGGAAATGGACATGCCAATCGTCAGGGCGGCGGATCGTGAGCGTCGTCATTCTCGATGACCT
>DASUKT010000401.1:0-7437 GCA_036278575.1 Pseudolabrys sp.
TCAGTTTTGAATCGCGAAACGTCTCGCGGAAATGCCAGCCTTCCGGATGCGGCTTGAGATCGAGCAGGCGGATAATGTCGGTAGTAGTGAGGAGAGGCATGGCACTGAGTCGATCCGTCACCCTGAGGTGCTCGGCCTGCGGCCGAGCCCCGAAGGGCGACGGCCGTCATCCTTCGAGGCTCGCTTCGCTCGCACCTCAGGATGACGGATCACCGGGGTCAGCATCAAAACCTGTTCTTCCGCGCCCTGATCTCCGCAAAAACCTGTGCGGCCGATTTTCCGGCCATGCTAATGCCCGCTGCAACTTCAGGAACATCGGCGCGCAGGAACGGATTTTCTTTTTTCTCCGCGCCGATCGTCACCGGAATCGTGAATTGCCCCGCTTCGATCTGCTGTCTGGCTTCCCTCGCGCGCGCCGCGAGCGCCTCGTTATTCGGCTCGATGGTTTGGGCAAATTTGATGTTCGCCAGCGTGTATTCGTGGCCGCAGTAAATCTTTGTCGTTTCGGGAAGATCGCGCAGCTTGCAAAGCGAATCCCACATCATCTCCGCCGTGCCTTCGATCACGCGGCCGCACCCGATTGAAAAGAGTGTGTCGCCGACGAAGGCGATGTCGTTTCGATGAAACCAGTAGCTGATATGGCCCAACGTGTGGCCGGGCGTCTCGATCACATTCGCGGCCAATTTGCCGATGGAAACTTTGTCGCCCTCGCGCAACGTCCGATCGACCGCCGGTATTTCCGCGGCTTCCGCCGCAGGCGCTACGACGCGGCAGCGATGTTTTTCCTTCAGCGCACGAATGCCGCCGGTGTGATCGGCATGGTGATGTGTCACGAGGATGTCGGTAAGCTTCCATCCCGCCGCTGCCAGAGCCGCCTCGATGGGCGCCGCTTCGGGTGCATCGATTGCCGCCGTCGCACCGTTTTCGGGATCGTGGATCAGAACGCCGTAGTTATCGTTCAGGCACTTAAACAGGCGGATTTCAGCCGGCATGGCATTTCCTTGCACATTCAGAAGAACCCGTTAACCCTATCATGGACGACTACCGGCACAAATTGCGCGGCGCCCGCACACAATCAAAAGCCTCTTCGTGTTAGTTTCCGCTCATGTCGATCGATGTCGTTGACCTGCGAAACTTCTATGGCCAGCGCCTGGGTGTTGTGGCCCGCCGCTTTGTCAGCAGAGGCTTGCGCCGGATGTGGTCCGATGCCGTCGGCCAGCGCGTGCTCGGCATCGGCTACGCGACGCCTTATCTCGGCCTCTTCCGCGAGGAGGCCGAGCGCTGTCTTGCATTCATGCCCGCTGCACAGGGCGTGACGAAGTGGCCCTCAACGCGGCCGACGCTTTCTGCATTGGTCGACGAGAACGAATTGCCGTTGCCGGACGGCGCGATCGATCGCGTGCTGCTCGTGCATGCGCTTGAAATGACAACGGACGCCACGAGCCTGCTGCGCGAAGCGTGGCGTGTGCTTGCGTCGGGTGGACAGTTGCTCGCGGTGGTGCCGAACCGGCGCGGCTTGTGGGCGCGCATGGACACGACTCCATTTGGCCACGGCCGGCCGTATTCGCGCTCGCAGATCAATCAGCTGTTGCGCGAGGCGTGGTTCACGCCGACCGGATGGAGCGAAGCGCTCTACGTTCCGCCGATCGAGCGCGGATGGTTTTTGCGCTCTGCCGGAGCATGGGAGCGTACCGGGGCGAGCCTGTCGGCGCCGTTTGCCGGCGTGCACATCGTCGTAGCGACCAAGCAGGTCTATCGCGCAATCCCCGCGCGCCGTGTCAAGAAAGCGCGGCTCGTTCCGGCGCTTGAACCGGCGCTGGCGCCGCTTCCGGGCAGATAATGAACGAGGATTATTCGCCCGGCTGATGCGGTTCTTCGCCGCCGCCGTCGTTGTTCACGCTTTGCGGCGGGTTCTGGCTTTGCATGTTCTGTTGCTGGCCGAAGTCCTGCCGGTCGGGCCTGTAGCCGCCGCGATGCCGCCGCCGCCGGCGATGATTGCCGTAGCGATCGTGGTGGCGGTCGTTTTGGTCGTGGCCGTTGCCGAAGTTCTGGTTGGAATTCTGTCCGTAATTCGATTGCTGCTGGCCGCCGCCGGTGATGAACGAAGGCAGCCCGCCTAACTCGCCATTGTCGCCGCCGCCTTGCTGCTGAGCGCCCTGTTGATTTTGCGGCTGGCCGTGATGCTGCTGGTGGAAATGGGGCTGCTGGTGCTGATGCCGGCCGCCGTAATTCTGGTTTTGATGTTGATTGTAGTGTTGCTGCTGCTGCGGAAACGGCTGTCCCTCGCGCGGCAGCTGAGGTTGCGGCTGGCTCTGCTGATAACCGGGCTCGTTCTGCCCCAGGAAAGGCTGGCCGTCATCATCGCCATCGTCGTCGAAATCGTCGCCGACCTGCTGCGGGTTGCCGCCCTGCTGCTGTTGCTGCTGATTGTAATACGGGTTTTGCTGGCGGAATTGCTCCTGCGCCGCCGCAATCAATCGAAAGTAATGCTCCGCATGCTGATAATAATTTTCGGCCGCAACCGGATCCCCCGAGCCCTGCGCATCGCGTGCAAGCTGAATGTACTTCTCTGCGATATGGGATGCGGTGCCGCGAATCTTGACGTCGGGGCCGTTCGACTCGTAGACGCGTGTCAGAGGGTTTTGACTTTTGCGGTGGTTGCGCCCCCGCATGCGCTTCTGACCGTTTCTCATGTTATCCTGTCCACTGACCTTTCACGTTCGCGCAGCATCACTGCCGCTTTTCATTCTTGAAGCCGAATTCGCCTTCCCCGCGGTATTCGCACTACGGCTAAAACAGAGTCTTGCCCGCGGAGCCTTCTTCTCGCGCGTCTTAGACCTCTATTGCAGCCGTTTATCGCGATACCCGAAGCAACCCCATAGCCGCAGTTCATCTGCGGCGTTGCCATTCTCTCGTTACGCGCATCCTTCTGAAGTTATCGAATGTGATGCGCCCAACCGGTGAAGTATCCGGACCCAAGTCCGCGAATTCGTTTGCCGACTGTGTTGCCGTTCGTGAGCCGGCTTTTCGTCATCCGCCTTTTTTCGCGCCGCCGCCTCGCGGAGCCTCAGGCTTCCGGGCTTTGTAGCGATGCAATCATCTTGGGTCGATTCCGTGCTTGGAAGCTAGTCGTTTCTGGCCTGTATTCCAAGCGGTTTTTTGGCCTCAATGCTGCCCTGCAAATTTGCCTAAGAGCTTGCCCGAATTGGGGCCCGCATGATCAGCGCGCGTGGGCGGCCACCGAGATCGTTGCGCAGGCCGCCAAACGTTAACCCTGCCTTCGTGAACAGCGCTGCCGTATCAACGTCTTGTCCCATGCCCAGTTCCACCACCAGATGCGCGCCGGGCGCCAGCAACCTGAATGCGTCGCGCGCGATCATACGGTAGCCGTCGAGGCCGTCGGCGCCACCGTCAAGGGCAAGATGCGGATCGTGATCTCGCACCTCAGGCGTCAATGAGGCGATCTCGTCATGACGTATATAGGGAGGGTTCGCGACAATAACATCAAAGGGGCCGCTTAAGGCGCGGGCGCCGTCGCCGACCAGAAATGAGCAACGGCCTGCAAGCCCAGCCATCGCCGCGTTATTGCGAGCGACATCGATGGCCGGCTTGCTAAGATCGACACCAACGCCGAAGGCGCAGCGAAATTCACTGAGCAGTCCCAGCAATAGCGCGCCCGATCCGGTCCCGATGTCGAGCAGCCGAAGGGACCGCTCTCTGGCTAAGCCTTCGAAGAGAGCGAGCACGGCTTCAATAATTGTCTCGGTTTCGGGGCGCGGCACCAGAACTGCGGTGTCGATTCGCAGATCGAGATTCCAAAATTCTTTGTGGCCGACGATGCGGGAAACCGGCTCGCCGGAGAGGCGCCGCGCCGCCCGCATGGCGACAGCATCGGCCTCACGCACGTCCAGGAGGCGATCTCCCCTTGCGGCGAGTTGGCTTCGATCGATCTTGAGCGCGTGACCGACGAGCACGCGCGCGTCGAGCTCCGGCGTTTCCAGACCATGCGCGCGGAACATCTGCGCGACAAGCCGGCAAGCCTCCGCGGCCGAAATGTCCGCTTTCAAACCGGGAATCGTTCTCACGGTTGCAAATCCGTTCAGTGCGGACTCAGGCGACGCCTTCGGCCGCCAACAACTCGGCCTGCTGCTCCGTCACCAGCGCGTCGATGATCTCTCCGAGCGCTTCGCCCTCCATCACCTGCGGCAGCCGGTGGAGCGTAAGATTGATGCGGTGGTCGGTGACGCGGCCTTGAGGAAAATTGTAGGTGCGGATTCGCTCGGACCGATCGCCCGATCCGATCTGCCCACGCCGCTCGGCCGCACGTTCGGCATCGCGCTTGCTGCGTTCCTGATCGTAAAGTCTCGCGCGCAGCAGCGCCATTGCGCGCGCGCGGTTCTTGTGTTGCGAACGCTCCTCTTGCACGGCAATTACAATGCCGCTCGGCAGATGCGTGATGCGAATGGCGGAGTCGGTTTTGTTGACGTGCTGTCCGCCGGCGCCGCTGGCGCGCATGGTATCGACCTGAAGATCCTTTTCATTGATTTTGACATCGACATCTTCGACCTCGGGCAACACGGCGACAGTCGCAGCTGAGGTGTGGATGCGACCCGAAGCTTCGGTATCGGGCACGCGCTGCACGCGATGCACGCCGGATTCAAATTTCAGCTTCGCAAAAGCCCCGCGTCCTCGCACCTCGGCGATGATTTCCTTAAAGCCGCCTTTTGTGCCCTCATTGAGCGAGATGATCTCCACTTTCCAGCCCTGATTGGCTGCATAGCGCTCGTACATGCGAAAAAGATCGCCGGCGAACAGCGACGCCTCGTCGCCGCCGGTACCGGCACGAATCTCGAGGATGACGTTGTGGTCATCCATTGCATCCTTGGGGATGAGCTCAAGCCGGATTTGCTGTTCGAGTTTCTGCTTGCGCCCGAGCAGCGAAGGCTTCTCTGCCTCGGCGAGCTTGCGCATTTCAGGATCAGTTTTGGGATCGGCGATCAGGGCATCGAGGTCGGCGATTTCGGCGCCGGTCGCGCGATATGATCTGATCGTTTCGACGATGGGCGACAGCTCAGCAAACTCGCGGGACAATTTGACATAAGCTTCGGTCGCAAGCCCGCTTGCCAACTCGCTCTCCAGAAGCTCGTGGCGGGCGAGCAGCGCATCAAGCTTTTGTTGCGGCAAATCCGTCAAAGCTGCAAACCTTCGGCCGCCGCGAACTTTTCGAGCTGCGCCCGGATCGAAACGCTTCCGACGGGCTTCTCCAGGAGCGGCAGAATGGCCTGTTCGCCCTTGCGGCAATCAAGGTCGAGCAGCAGCGCTTTGACCGGACCGACCATCGAGGGCGAAAGCGATAACGAGCGATAGCCCAAGATGGTGAGCGCCAGCGCCCCGATTGGCCGCGAGGCAAGCTCGCCGCAAAGCGCCACCGGTTTCCCGTGTTTTTTGCATCGATCCGCAATGTCCTTGAGCACACGCAGCACGGGCGCTGAAAGTGCATCGAAGCGGTCCGATACGCGCGGATTACCGCGGTCGGCGGCATAAAGAAACTGCATGAGATCATTCGAGCCAACCGAAAGAAAGTCGACTCGCGCAAGCAATTCTTCGAGTTGAAGCAGAAGGGAAGGGACCTCGACCATGGCGCCCATTTCCACCCGCTCGGGCAGCGCATGACCGTGACGCCGCAAATGTGTCAATTCGATTTCGACCAATGTCTTGGCCTTGTCGAATTCCTCAATCACCGCGATCATTGGAAACATCAAGCGCAGGCTGCGGCCCGCCGCGGCCCGCAGCAGCGCGCGTACCTGGCTGCGAAGCAAACCGGGGCGATCGAGACCGAGACGGATGGCGCGCCAGCCGAGGGCAGGATTCTCCTCTTCGACGTTGCGCATATAGGGCAACACCTTGTCGCCGCCAATGTCGAGCGTGCGGAACGTCACCGGTCGCTTGTCCGCCGCGTCGAGCACGGCGCGGTAAAGCGCAAGCTGCTCACCGACCCGCGGCATGGTATCGGCAACCATGAACTGGAGCTCGGTGCGGAAGAGGCCAATTCCGGAAGCGCCGGTTTCGTCGATGTGCGGCAGATCGATAACGAGGCCGGCATTGATCATCAGCGTGATCTTTTGGCCGTCTTTCGTTATGCACGGCCGGTCGCGTAACGCATGATATTGCGCCTGCCGCCGGGCGCGCAGCTTCACCCGCTCGACATACGCACTTTCAATGTCCGGCGGCGGGCGCATATGCACCGTCGCGGATGTGCCGTCGACGATGATCGCGTCGCCGGGTTCCACAAGGCCTGTCGCGTTGGCGACCTCGCCGATCGCCGGTATGCCGAGCGCGCGCGCTACAATCGAGACATGCGACGTCGGTCCGCCCTCTTCGAGAACGAGACCGCGCAACCGTTTGCGGTCATAATCGAGCAGGGCAGCCGGGCCCATTGAGCGTGCAACAAGGATTGCATTTTCCGGCAGCTGCTCGCGCGAGGGCGCGTGGTCCTTGCCCATCAGCACACGCATGAGCCGGTTTGCCAAATCGTCGAGGTCGTGCAGGCGGTCACGCAGATAGGGATCGGACGCGCGCAACATGCGCGCGCGCGTATCGGACTGCACGCGCTCTACTCCGGCTTCCGCGGTAAGGCCGGTCATAACCGCTTCGCGCATCTTGTGCAGCCAGCCCTGGTCGTAGCCGAAGCTGCGATAGGCCTCGAGGACGTCGCGGTGCTCGCCGCCGTCCACGACATCGCCGTGTTCCAGCATGCGATCGAGATCGGCGCGGAAGGTAGCGATTGCGGCATCGAGCCGTTTCAGCTCCTTCTGTGCGTCGTCGGCGATGACATTCGTGATGACAACGCGCGGCTCGTGCAGAACGACATGCCCGAGTGCGATGCCGTCGGAGAAGGTGGCGCCGGCAATGTTGAGCGAATGGCGTGCCGCAGGCTCGGCGCCGGGGCGGGCGAGGGCCGATAATTCGCCTGAGGCGATCATCTCGGCCAGCACCATCGCCGTCGTCTGCAGCGCCTCTTCTTCTTCCTCGGTGTAGGTGCGGCGCGCGCGATTCTGCACCACCAGCACCCCGAGCGTGTTGCCGGCGCGCAAGATCGGAACGCCCAGGAACGAGTGATAGATTTCTTCGCCCGTTTCCGGCCGGAACGCGAAGGCCGGATGGCTTTGCGCGTCCGACAGATTGATCGGACTGGCTTCGCTGGCAACGAGTCCGACGAGACCCTCGTCCTGTTTCAACACGGTCTGGTGCACCGCGTCGTGCTTCAGGCCTTCGGTGGCGTAAAGCTCGAGCGTGCCGTCCACGCGCAGCACGTAGACAGAGCAAACCTCCGCCACCATGTTGGCGGCGATCAACACGACCACCTTGTCGAGACGATCCTGCGCGCTGACCGGCTCCGCCATTACTTCGCGAAGCCGGCGCAAAAGCACGCGCGGA
>DASUKT010000402.1:0-8095 GCA_036278575.1 Pseudolabrys sp.
CGTTGCGATTGACCATCAGACAATCGGGATCACCCGTTACCAACTCGCGGACGGCATCAACGCTTTTTCCTTCGAAGCGCTTGTCGTTCGGGCGGAATACAATTCCTTGCAGACGTTGCCAGCCGCGCACGAGCGACAAGCCGGAAACGGCGAGATGCTCGTTATATCTGCCAGTCGCTGGGTCGACGATGTGCACCGGCGCAATGTCGCATTCGCCACGCTTGGCAGCGGCCAGTCCGCCAAAGCTGCCGACTGCGAGCGTGCGAACCGAAAATCCTTGCTCGGCGAGCGCGCCAACCACCACGTCGAGCGCGATATCCTGGCTGCCCACAATGACAAGATCGGGCGGGCGGGCCGCACTGCCGATCAGCGTCACTTCGGCTTGCGTTCCCGCTTCGAGGGTCGAGGCAAGCGCATCGATTTCGAGAAATCCGTCGGCTTGCGAGAAACTCGTTACGGCGCCTGACCCTTTGGCGGTCGGAAACGCAACCATCCCATCTTGGCCCTGCGTCAAGGCAACCAGTACGAATTCCTTGCGTCCAAGCTCGGATGCAATGCGTACCGGTACGCGCGCCGATACCTTCTCGGCCGCTTCAGGCGACAGGCCGGCACGCGCGCGGATCACCGGCGCAACAAAAGTATGGAACGTGAAAATCGCGGACGTCGGAAAGCCCGGCAGCACGACAATGGGCTTCCCGCCCACCACGGCTAGGCAAAGCGGCTTGCCCGGCTTGAGTGCCACGCCATGCACCAGCACCCCTGGCCTGCCGAGCCGCGAGACAATGCGATGCGAAAGGTCGCCGGCGCCCTTTGACGTGCCGCCCGAGAGCACCACCATGTCACATTCGGAAAGCGCTTTGCGCACCGCGTTTTCGAGAGCCGTTTCGCTGTCGGGGAAAGCGCCATAGGCGACAGCTTCGCCACCAGATTCTGTAACCGCTGCAGCAATAATCGCGCCGTTACTGTCGTAGACCCCGGCGGACCGCAGCGCTGTGCCGGGCGCAACCAATTCGTCGCCCGTCGACAATACGGCCACTTTTGGCTTACGGACAACCTCGATGGAGGCAAGGCCGCAAGCCGCCAGCATACCAATCTCACGCGACCCGATGCGCGTACCCCACCGTAACAGCGTCTCGCCGCGGGCAATGTCCGATCCGGCGTAAGATACAAATTGCCCCGGAGCCGTGGCGCGGCGAAGCTCTATGGTGGGAGCATCCTGTTCCACCAATTCCGTGTGCTCGATCATAATGACGGCGTCCGCGCCGCGCGGAATGACGCCGCCGGTTGCAATGGCGGTCGCCGTGCCGGGCCGGACCTCAATAACAGGCGCGTGGCCGCTGGCGATGACCTCGCTGTTGAGTGTCAGACGCTTCGGCGCGCTGTCGCTTGCGTCGGCCGTATCGGCGGCGCGAACGGCAAAGCCATCCACGTTCGCGCGGTCAAATGGCGGCGCATCGGCGGCCGCCACCACATCGTGTGCCAGCACGCGCGAGAGAGCGGCAGAAATTGAAACCGACTCTGCCGGCATTGTCGAAAGATCGAGATGCGCGTCGAAGCGCGCGCGAGCCTCGTCCGCCGAAACCACCTCCAGGAATTGCTCCTGACGCGCCGCCGCGCGGACGCGCGCAAGCAGTTCCTCCTTGCTTTGCTGACGCGGCTTGCGCGGATCGTTCACAACCAGGGCCTCACGGATACGATGCTGCCGGCCTGATAGCCTTCGCTTTCGGCCGGAACAAGAATGTAGCCATTCGCCATCGCCAGCGCCGAGAGCGGCAGGTATTTGGTCGCCAGCGGTTCGGCCTTGTCACCGTCCCGCCGCACCGGCACAAGCTCGGTCAAGCTTACGGTCGAGGAAATTTTTCGCGTCAACGTCGCAGCGGTGGTTTGCCCGCTCTCGTTTGCTACTGCGAGCCGCGCCATGAGATGGCGGCCAAGCGTAAGCCATACGGCTGCGGCAGCATCAAGTCGCCCCGACACCATCAATATCGGACGCGAACCGGCCATTCCGAACGCCGCCGTTTCGCCCGGGCTGAGAGCAATTCCATGCACGATGACGTGTCCGCGGCGCGCAACTGCCTCCACGCTTCGATCGCCATTGCCGTTGCCGGTTCCGCCAATAACAATAATGGCGTCCGCGCTCGCTTCACTCAACGCAGCATCGATGTCGCAATCTCCTTTGATATGCGCCGCGCAGCCGGCTCGATCGGCGGCGTTCGCAATCAATCGGGCCGCCGCGGCGAGAAATCTGTCTTCGCGCGCCGCCACGATGCGCAAGCGTGGCTCGCGAATGCTCACATCCTCGATCTGCGCAGCAGAAAGAACTGCAATGTCAATGTCACGCAACGGCGCACCCGCATGGGCAAGCACAGTTCTCGGACTGGAATCACCACCCGCCTTGAGCACGCCGTCTCCCTGGCCGATTGGCGCTAACGCCTCTGCCCGTCCGCCACGCACCTGGATCGTCCCGCGCGGCGCCACGGCGTCGGCGCCGGTTGGCATTGGTTGACCGGCCTCGATGCACGCGGGCACCTGCGGCAGCAGCGCGGGCGCATAGCCTCCCGCATCCCGCGTGGTCTCTGCGGCGACGGCCCAGCCGTCCTGTAGGGCCACGGAAGCGGACGGCAACGGAACGCCCTGCACAATGTCCGCGGCGAGGACGCGCCCCGATGCCGCGGCCAGCTTTATATCGCGCGCGGGCACGGGCTTCGCCGTCTCATCGATTGCGGCAATAATCTCGGCCAGCGGCGTCAGCCGCGAGATCGTTTGAGTGGTATGCGGCGCTTCAACCATACTTGCGTGACTCTAAACGCCCATCTTAGCGCAATCGGCCCACAGTGGCGGCCCTTTCGCTTCGTGGTATTAACGGCGCCGTTATCCGGAGGCCAAGCGGGCAGCCATGCAAGAAAAGACGATGAATCTGCGCGGCCTCAAATGTCCGCTTCCGGCCTTGCGCGTACGCAAGATGCTGTCGAGCCTTGGAAGTGGTGACCTGATCGTGGCCGAATGCACCGATCCCCTGGCCGCGATCGATATCCCCAATCTGCTGCGCCAAACCGGCGATGTGCTTGAAGGCAAAAGCGATGCCAACGGGGTTCTCACCTTTCGGATTCGAAAAAGGTAGCGCTCTCGCGGCGGGCGCAGACCGCGCAATATCCGCGCCGTAATCGCAGGACCGAGCAACGCCGACCGGTACCGCCTTTCCTATTCTCGATTTGACCGTCCCACCTTTCAGGGACAAAGTTCACTTAAGAACCCACATGCATTGAACCGCCAACGACCCGGCTGCGTTGCCGGCAATGCGATTACCGATGCCGCCAATTCCACACCTAATTGACGTTATCCCACGATGAATAGTGCCAGTGATATTCTCAGAGCAACAGCAAGCCGAGCATGAAGGCACATTGATCCGGAGGTCTTATGGCGCTTGATCCTGTTCTGCTCTCGCGATTGCAGTGGGCGTGGGTCATTGCCTGGCACATTCTGCTGCCGGCGTTCACCGTCGGCCTTGCTTCCTATATCGCGGTGCTGGAAGGCCTTTATTTTTTCACCGGCCGGGACATCTGGTTTCGTATTTCCGGATTCTGGACTCGTATTTTTGCCGTCTCATTCGGCATGGGCGTGGTGTCCGGCATCATCATGCCCTTCCAGTTCGGCACCAACTGGAGCCGTTTCACCGATGCGACCGCCGACGTCCTTTCCCCAATGATGGCTTACGAGGGCCTGATGGCGTTCTTCCTCGAGGCCTCGTTTCTCGGCGTGCTGCTGTTCGGGCGCCGGCTGGTACCGACCTGGGCGCATTTTTTCGCGGCCCTCATGGTCGCCTTCGGCACCTTGCTTTCGTCGTTCTGGATTCTATCCACGAACTCATGGATGCAGACCCCGCAGGGCTACAAGATCGTCAACGGGCGTTTCGAACCGGTCGACTGGTTCGCGATCATTTTCAATCCGTCGTTCCCGTATCGATTAGCGCACAACGTCACAGCCTTTTACATCACCACCGCCTTTGTGGTGATGGGCGTCGGCGCGTGGCTCCTGCGCCGCCAGCGCGCGGTCGAAGACTCGCGCATGATGATCCGCATGGCGCTCGATCTCCTGATCATCATCGTGCCTTTGCAAATTTTTCTGGGCGATCAGCACGGGCTCAACACGCTTGAGTACCAGCCGGCCAAACTTGCCGCGATCGAAGGCCTTTACGACACTGAAAAACCGGCAGCGCTGACGCTATTCGGAATCCCGGATGACAAAAATGCGGTGATGCACGATCGCATCCAGATTCCCGACCTTGGCAGCCTGATCCTGACCCATTCCTGGAATGGCGAAGTCAAGGGACTAAAGGAATGGCCACCTGACGAGAGGCCGCCGGTCGGACCGCCATTCTTCGCGTTCCGCGTGATGGTCGGCATCGGGTTCATCATGCTGTTCGTGGCGATCATTGGACAAATTTTGCGGTGGCGCGATCGCCTTTGGGATTCGGTTTGGTTTATGCGGCTCTGCCAGTGGGTGGCGCCACTCGGATTTGTTGCAGTGGTGGCGGGGTGGACGACCACTGAAGTAGGCCGCCAGCCGTGGACAGTTTACGGATTGCTGCGTACCGCCGATTCCGTCTCACCGTCGTTGACCGGCACGGACGTGGCGATTTCGCTGGCATTTTATATTGTCGTCTACCTGATCATGTTTCCGACCGGCATCGCGTTTATGGCCGGCCTGGTGCGGCGCGGGCCGCAGCAACAGGCCGAACCCGAGCGCGTCGAAAGCGGGCGGCCGAATCGGCCGTTTGAAAACGCCGCGCGCGCCGTGCCGGACACCGACTGAGGAGCAATGTCGTGGCGCTCGATCTGGTACCGCTGTGGACCGCCCTGCTCGCGCTCGCGGTGTTTTATTATGTCGTATTCGACGGTTTCGATCTCGGCGTCGGCATTCTCTACGGCTTCGCGCCGGACGACAATGCGCGCAGCCTCGTCATGAATTCGATCGCGCCGATCTGGGATGGTAACGAAACCTGGCTCGTCTTCGGCGGGCTTGGCTTGCTGGCGGCATTTCCTCTCGCCTTTGCGATCATTATTCCGGCGGTTTACTTCCCGATCCTCATCATGCTGCTGGCGCTCGTCTTCCGCGGCGTCGCCTTTGAATTTCGCTTCAAACACCCGGGCCTGCGCCGTTTCTGGGACCGCGCTTTCGCCGGCGGCTCGACGGTCGCAACGTTCGCACAAGGCGTTGTGCTTGGCACGTTTATTCAGGGGTTCAAGGTCGACGGGCGGCATTTTACCGGCACGTCCTTCGATTGGATCACACCGTTTGCGCTGCTGACGGGTGTGGCCTTGATCTTCGGCTATGCCTTGCTCGGCGCCGGATGGCTGGTGCTCAAGACCGAGGGCACTTTGCAGGAATGGGCGCGCCGCAGCGGTCGCATTTGCCTGATCGCGGTGCTGATCGCAATTGTTGCGGTAAGCATCTGGACGCCAATTGCCAATGCGGAAATTGCGCGGCGCTGGTTCAGCTGGCCCAACATTGGATTTCTTTCGCCGATTCCGATCATCACCGCAGCGATCGCCATTGGCGAATGGTATGCGCTTGAGCGCCGGCACGAATTGACGCCTTTCCTCGGTGCCATCGGGCTTTTCCTGATGTCGTTTGTTGGCATCGCGACGAGCCTTTGGCCGATGATCGTGCCCTATCATTATTCGTTGTGGCAGGCGGCATCGTCCGAAAGCACGCAAGCATTCCTTCTGATCGGCACGTTGTTTCTCTTGCCGATCATCCTGATGTACACGGCCTGGTCGTACTGGGTATTTCGCGGCAAGGTGCGCGGCGATATCGGGTATCATTGACGAGCTTCGACAGGCAAAGCCATGGCCAAGCGCACATCCGAAAAGATCAAATTGAAGCGTGCCTATGAAAAACCCTCGCGTGAGGACGGAACGCGCATCCTGGTCGATCGCTTGTGGCCGCGCGGCCTGAAGAAGGACGCAGCGAAGATCGACCATTGGTTCAAGGAGATCGCGCCCACTACCGAGCTCAGGAAGTGGTTTGGCCACGACCCCAAGCGCTGGAACGAATTTCGCCGGCGTTATAACGCGGAGCTACGCCAGCACACCGACCAGCTTCGCGAAATCCGCAAGATGGTGCGCGAAGGGCCGGTTACGCTCGTCTATTCAGCTCACGACGAATTGCACAACAACGCCGTGGTCATCCGCACGGCGCTGTTGGCGCGAGTCTAGGCCGTTTTCGCCAGCGGATTATCCGCTACGGTTGCCAGGTCGGGAATCTGGCCGACGCCCAACATTCCTGCCGTGTGTTTGGCGAAGATTTCGTTGATCTCCTTCGCCGGCCTTGCGCGGCTGAACAGATAGCCCTGCATTTCCGTGCACCCGACGGACTGCAAGGTTTCAAGCTGTTGCTTTGTCTCAACGCCTTCCGCTGTGGAAGTCATGTTGAGGCACTTGGCAAGGTTCGCCACCGCGTTGACGATCGCGAGCGGCTCTGTTCCGTTTGACAGGTCCTGAACGAACGACTTGTCGATCTTGATCTTGTCGAACGGAAAGCTGCGGAGATAGCTCAGCGACGAGTAGCCGGTGCCGAAATCATCGAGAGCGATTTGCACGCCGAGCTTTTGCAATTCATGCAATGTGGCCAGCGTCGCAAACGTGTTTTGCAGGAGGACGGTCTCCGTAATCTCAAGCTGAAGCTTGGAGGGAGGCAACCCGGATTCCTTGAGAGCTGCCGTTACCATACTCAACAGATTGCGGCTGTTGAGTTGCGCCGCCGAGAGATTGACCGCGACCTTTACGTTGCCCGGCCAATTGACCGCCTCGGCACACGCCGTTTTCAGGACCCATTCGCCGAGTGGAACGATCAACCCGGTTTCTTCCGCAATCGGAATGAAATCGGCCGGTGAGGTCATCCCGCGCGCCGGATGATTCCATCGCAGCAAGGCCTCAAAAGCAGTGATCTCGTTTTTTTGCAGATTAACGAGCGGCTGATAGTGCAACTCGAATTCCCTGGCCGCAATGGCATGGCGCAAGTCCATTTCAAGCTCGCGTCGAGCCTTCATGCGCGTATCCATCTCCGGCTCGAAAAACCGGAAGGTGCCGCGCCCGTCGCCTTTCGCCCCATACAAAGCCATGTCGGCGTTCTTAAGGAGTTGATCGGGCTCCGTGCTGTCGAATGGCGCGACTGAAATGCCGATACTGATATCGGTGACGATCTGATGGCCATCGATCTGATAGGGCTTGATGATCGATTCACGAATTCGCCGCGCAAGCACCGCAGCGTCGGCGGGCTCCTGCATCTGCGTCATGATGATGGCGAATTCGTCACCGCCCAGACGCGCAACCGTGTCCGGCTCGCGGGTGCAGCCGCGCAGACGGCCGGCGACGAGCTTGAGCAGCTCATCGCCGATCGGATGCCCCAGCGCGTCGTTGATGCCTTTGAATTGATCGAGATCGAGGCAGAGAACCGCGAGGCATTCACCGCGTTTAACGCGCTTGACCTCGTGCTCCAGGTGGTCACGCAACAGCACGCGGTTGGGAAGATCCGTCAGTGCGTCGTGTCGCGCCATGTGGGCAATTCGCTCTTCGGAGCGCAGGCGTTCTGTAACGTCCTCGTGCGTCGCAATCCATCCGCCCCCGACGAGTGGCTTGCTTTCGATCAGGAAGGCGCGGTTGTCGGCCAGCGTGACCGTGACGCTATAGGTGCGGCCGTCGGCCATCGCCTCAATGAGCTTGGCAATGTAACCATCGGCGTCGCCCGAAAATGTTCCCGCTTGTATGCGCTGTTCGAGCAAATCGCGTAGCATGCAGCCAGGACGCGCCGCTTCGCTCGAAAGCCGATACATTTCGATATAGCGGTGATTGCAGAATACCAAGCGCGTTTCGGCGTCGAACATCAAGACGCCCTGCGACATGTTGTTGAGAACAGTCTGCAGCAGTTGCTCGTCTTTCCTCGATATCTTTGGAAATGGCAGAACGTCCGACGAATGGTGCCCGATCATCTTGATGCTCCAGCCCAAATAGACCGAGCATCTTGATATGGCGGCTTTGTTTGAAACTATTCAATCAAACGAGGCGGCTTTAATTAAAACGAGATGCGAGTTTGC
>DASUKT010000403.1:0-17408 GCA_036278575.1 Pseudolabrys sp.
CCTGCGCATCGTCGAACAGATTGCGCGCCGCTGCACCGAACTTTTCGTCACTGAGAATGGCCGGATACTTGCCGTTCAACTCCCACGTCGAAAAGAACGGCGTCCAGTCGATGCAATCGATGAGCTCGGCAACAGGAAAGTCGCGCAGCACTTTCGTGCCGATAAAACGCGGCTTCGCCGGCACGTAAGTACCCGACCAATCGAGCTTCGGGGCGTTCGCCCGCGCCACCGCAAGCGGCAGCCGCGATTTGTCATCCTGTGCGCGCGCATGCGCCGCGGCGACCTTGGCGTATTCGCCCCGCACTTGCGCGACGTAGCCCGCGCGGTTTTCCGCCGACATCAGCGCCTGCGCCACGCCGACGGCGCGGCTCGCGTCATTCACATAGACCGCCTGCCCGCGCCGGTAATTCGGGTGGATTTTCACCGCGGTATGCACGCGGCTGGTGGTTGCGCCGCCGATCAGCAACGGCACCTCAAAGCCTTGTCGTTCCATCTCAGCCGCCACGTGGCACATCTCATCGAGCGACGGCGTAATGAGGCCGGATAGCCCGATGATGTCCGCGTTCTCCGCCTTCGCGGTTGCAAGAATTTTCTCGGCCGGCACCATCACACCGAGATCGACCACCTCGTAATTGTTGCACTGGAGCACGACGCCGACGATGTTCTTGCCGATATCGTGCACGTCGCCCTTGACCGTCGCCATGACGATCTTGCCGTTGGCGTTTTTTTCAGTGACACCGCGCTCTGCTTTTTCCTTTTCCATGAATGGCATCAGGTAGGCGACCGCCTGCTTCATCACGCGCGCCGACTTCACCACCTGCGGCAAAAACATCCGTCCGGAGCCGAACAGGTCGCCGACGATGTTCATGCCGTCCATCAGCGGGCCTTCGATCACATTGAGCGGCCGCTTGGCGTTCTTGCGCGCTTCCTCGGTGTCTGTTTCGATGAAGTCGGTAATGCCGTGCACCAGCGCGTGCGCAAGCCGCTGCTCGACCGGCTTCTCGCGCCAGGCGAGATCGGCTTCCTTGGCCTCCTGTCCCTTTCCTTGAAACTTCTTTGCGAGCGTGAGCAGCCGCTCGGCGGCATCGGGACGTCGATTGAGCACCACGTCTTCGCAGGCCTCGCGTAATTCCGGATCGAGATCGTCATAGACGGCAATCTGTCCGGCATTGACGATTCCCATATCCATGCCGGTTTTGATGGCGTGATAAAGAAACACCGAGTGCATCGCCTCGCGCACGCGCTCGTTGCCGCGGAACGAGAACGACAGGTTCGACACGCCGCCGGAAATATGCACGTGCGGCAAGTTTTTGCGGATTTTTCCCGCCGCCTCGATGAAGGCAACGCCATAATTGTTGTGCTCCTCCATGCCGGTGGCGATGGCGAAGATGTTTGGATCGAAGATGATGTCTTCCGGCGGGAAGCCGACCTTGCTCACCAGGATGTCGTAGGCGCGTTTCGAGATCGCCACCTTGCGCTCGAGTGTGTCGGCCTGACCCTTTTCGTCGAACGCCATCACCACCACCGCTGCGCCGTAGCGGCGCACGGTCCTGGCGTGGTCGATGAACGCTTCCTCGCCCTCTTTTAGCGAGATCGAGTTCACCACCGACTTGCCTTGCAGGCATTTGAGGCCGGCCTCGATCACGGAGAATTTCGATGAGTCGACCATCACCGGCACGCGCGCAATGTCGGGCTCCGCCGCGATCAGATTGAGAAATGTTATCATCGCCTGCTCCGAGTCGAGCAAGCCTTCATCCATGTTCACGTCGATGATCTGCGCGCCGTTTTCGACTTGCTCGCGCGCGACCGTGAGTGCGGCAGCGTAGTCGCCCGCGGTAATCAGCTTGCGGAATTTGGCCGAGCCGGTGACATTGGTGCGTTCGCCGACGTTCACGAACGGGATTTCCGGCGTGAGTGTGAACGCCTCCATGCCGGAAAGCCGCAAGTGGCGTGGCGGCTCGCGAATTTGCCGCGGCGCTTTGCCTTCGACCGCCTTCGCGATGGCCGCAATGTGCTCCGGAGTGGTGCCGCAACAGCCGCCGACGATGTTGACCAGACCGGACGCCGCGAACTCGCCGAGCAGCTCGGCCATGTTATCGGGGCTTTCGTCGTAATAACCGAACTCGTTCGGCAGGCCGGCATTCGGATAGGCGCACACGAGCGTATCGGCGACGCGGCCGATCTCGGCGATATGCGCGCGCATCTCACGCGCGCCGAGCGCACAGTTGAGGCCGATTGAAATCGGCGATGCATGCCGCACCGAATTCCAGAACGCTTCGGGCGTCTGCCCGGCGAGCAGCCGGCCGGAGCGGTCGGTGATGGTGCCGGAGATCATCACCGGCACGTCGAGACCGCGCTCCTCGCAAACTTCGGCGATTGCGCAGATGGCGGCCTTGGCATTGAGCGTGTCGAAGATCGTCTCGATCAGCAGCAGATCGGCGCCGCCGTCGATCAGGCCGCGCACTTGTTCGGCATAGGCCGCGCGCAGTTGATCGAATGTCACCGCGCGGAAACCGGGATTGGCGACGTCCGGCGAAATCGACGCGGTGCGGTTGGTCGGACCGATTGCGCCGGCGACGAAACGGCGGTGGCCGTTCTCGGCCTCGGCATCGTTCGCCGCCTCGCGCGCGAGCCGTGCGCCGGCGACGTTGAGCTCGTAAGCGATGCCTTCCATGCCGTAGTCGGCCTGCGCGATCGCTGTCGAGGAAAACGTATTGGTCGAGACGATGTCCGCGCCGGCCTGAAAGTAGGCGTAATGGATGTCGCGGATGGCGCGCGGCCGGCTGAGGTTGAGCAGATCGTTGTTGCCGCGCACCTCCCTGTTCCATGCGTCGAAGCGCGCGCCGCGATAGCCGCCTTCGTCGAGCTTCAGCGACTGGATCATCGTGCCCATCGCGCCGTCGAGCACGAGAATGCGTTTCGCCGCTTCTTCGCGAAGCGCAGTCCGGGCGCTGGTATGGGACATGTTGGGCATTAGCGGCCGGCTCGGCGGTATTCCCTCTCCCCATTGGGGAGAGGGCTAGGGTGAGGGGGGTCCTGTTTCGCCGTAGCGGCGATGACTTCAAGAACGCCATCCAAATTGTTGAGCACGTCGTTGTTCCAGAAGCGCAGAACAAGAAAGCCGAAAGCTTCCAACTCCGTGGTCCTCTTCTCGTCTTCAGCACGCTCCGCGTGCTGGCCGCCGTCGAGTTCGACAATCAAACGCGCAGATTCACAGCAGAAATCGACAACGTATGACTTAACCGGCATTTGGCGCCGAAATTTGAGTCCGTTGAGCCGCCGATCGCGCAGTCGAAGCCACAGCATCCGCTCAGCGTCGGTCTGATCGCGCCGTAAACGTCTCGCTATCTGCACACTGGACGCCATAACCCCTCACCCGCCCGAGCTTCGCTCGGGCACCCTCTCCCCACGGGAGAGGGAAGCATCTGCTGGCCGCAGGCCCAGCAAATGACAGGTCGCGTAGACGAGGTCGGCGCGGTTCATCGTGTAGAAATGAAAGTCGGTGACGCCGCGGTCGACCAGATCGAGCACCTGCTCCGCGGCAACAGCGGCGGCGATCAGCTTGCGGGTCGCAGGATCGTGATCGAGGCCGTGAAAACGATCGGCAAGCCAGGCCGGCACCGAAGCCCCGCAACGCGCGGCAAATCCCATCGTCGCCTTGAAGTTCTGCACCGGCAAAATTCCCGGCACGATCGGAATGTCGATGCCGCGCGCGTGCACGCGGTCGCGATAGCGGAAATAGAGATCGTTCTCGAAGAAGAACTGCGTCATCGCGCGCGTCGCGCCGGCGTCGACCTTCGCCTTCAGCATGTCGATATCGGCTTCGACCGTGGGGCTGTCGGGATGTTTCTCCGGATAGGCCGACACCGAGACTTCGATGTCGGGTGCGATACGCTTGATGCCCGCAACGAGAGCGGCTGCGTTTTCGTAGCCGCCGGGATGCGGCGCATAACGCGCGCCGGCGCCGCCGATCGGATCGCCGCGCAGCGCCACGATGTGGCGCACGCCAGCATCGTAGTAATTCCGTATGATTGCGTCTATTTCCACGCGCGTTGCGCCGACGCACGTCAGGTGCGCGGCGGGGACGAGCGTCGTTTCCGCCAGCATGCGCTTGACGGTCGCGTGCGTGCGCTCGCGCGTCGAGCCGCCCGCACCGTAGGTGACCGATACGAAATTCGGCGCCAGCGGTGCGAGGCGCTCGATCGAATCCCAGAGGATCTTGTCCATCTCCTCGGTATTCGGCGGGAAGAACTCAAACGAAGTACGGATGCGGCGACTGTCGCGTCCGACAAAGCGGCTGGGGCGCATATGCGAATTCATCAGGCCACCTCGCGCGAAACCGTCGGTGTGACCATCAGCGCGCGCGTGTCGCGCGCGAGCCAGAGCGAAACCGCGATCTTGCCGTCCGATCCCGGCTCAGGCGGCAGGCTCTTGTGCATCAATGGCTCGAGATGCGCGGCGCTCATCCATTGCGTCACCGCTTCGGATGCAAATCCGAGCCGCCGATGCGCGTGCTGCTCGCGCAAAAATTCGAGCTCGTGCGGCGCAAAGTCGACGACCAGCAATCGCCCGCCGGGGCGCAGCACGCGCGCAGCCTCGCGGATCGCGCGGCCCCCATCATCGAGGAAGTGCAGCACCTGATGAATGATGACGGCGTCGAATGAATCGTTCGCCAGCGGTAGGTCGTAGATATCGCCTTGCCGCACGCTGCAATGCCTCAAGCCGGCACGCTCCAGTCGATCACGCGCGAGCAACAGCATGTCGAGCGACAGATCGAGGCCGAGCCCGCGCTCGATCTTGCCTCCGAACAGTTCGAGCATCCGTCCGGTACCGGTGCCGAGATCGAGCAGCGAGCGGAACGGCCGGTCGCCGAGCGCATCCGCGATCGCCTGCTCCACGGCGGATTCCGCGACGTGCAGCTTGCGAATGCGATCCCATTCGGCCGCATGCTTGCGGAAATAGGCTTGCGCCGCCGCGGCGCGCGCCGCGCGGACCGAAGCAAGCCGCTCGCGGTCGCGCTTCACGATGGGATCGGCTGGGTTGAGGTGCGTAAGCAGGGCGCGCGACAAGTCCGCGCCGCCGCCGTGGTCCGCAATCCGGAAGAACGCCCACGTCCCCTCGCGGAAACGCTCGACCAGGCCCGCCTCGGCCAATAGCTTCAGATGGCGCGAGATGCGCGGCTGCGACTGGCGCAGGATATCGGTGAGGTCGGAAACCGTCAGCTCGGCTTCGGCCAGCAGCGCCAGCACGCGCAGGCGCGTCTCCTCGCCGGCGGCCTTGAGAGCCTCGTTGAGGGCGTCAAAACTGAGCGGACCGGACGTACTCATTCAGGCTCGATGCAGGTCCCTTCGGCACGAAGTTTGGGACCTGTCCCACTACATAAAGATATCTTTATACCTTTAACAAGCTGAGGGCAAGTCCGTTCCGCCTGTCATTCCGGGGCGGGCCGAACGGCACGAGCCCGGAATCCATATTCCGCAGCGCCGTGGGTTATGGATTCCGGGCCTGTTCGTGACATAGAGAAAGCGCTTGGCATGACACCGGAGGAAATGGCGTGCCCGACAATGACGACTTCGGCATCTGGGAGGGCGAGGTTACCACCGACCTTCCCGCACAGACCGATGCCGCCGTCTATTTCATCGGCCGTGTCCGCACGCCGTGGAAAGACCGCAAGGACTGCCCGAAGAACGCGCGCGAGTCCGACGCCGTCTGCACGCTCGAAGTCGATAAGCGCTGGCGCGACGCGCTGACGGATGTCGAGACCTGCTCACACCTCGTCGTGCTCTACTGGATGGATCGCTCGCCGCGCAATCTCGTGCTGCAAGTGCCCGGACATCGCGGAGCGAAACGCGGCACGTTCGCGTTGCGGTCGCCGGCGCGCCCCAATCCGATTGCGATGAGCGTCGTGAAGTTGCTGCGCGTTGCAGAAAATCGGCTGTCGGTCATCGGACTCGATTGCCTCGACGGCACGCCGCTCCTCGATATCAAGCCGTATTTCGCTTCCACGGACTCCGTCCCGGAAGCGCAAGTCGGCTGGCACAAACACAGAGAGAAACGGCTCTGAACGCGGCAGGGACCCTCTCGGTTCCGCCTTTATGTCGGCTTTGTGATCGGAATTTTGCCGGAACTCTTAAACCTTCTCCGTGCTTTCCCTGACGAACAAGCAATCAGTTCTTCGAGGGGCTCGCCATGTTTCGTCCCACACGTGCGATCCACGCGGTCGCGCCGGCGGCTGTGGCGCTGGCTTTGCTTTACGCCGGCGGGGCACAGGCTCAGCAAATTTTTCCGATTTTTGGACAGCAGCAGAATACGGCCGCGCCGAACGCGGATGCGCAATACGATGGCACGACGGCCGCCGACCCGGATCAATCCGACGCGCAGCTTGCTCCGCGCCTGCAGCGGCAGATCGTCAGTTATCCGTCGCGCGAAGCGCCAGGCACCGTCATCATCGATACGCCGCACACGTATCTCTATTACATACTCGGCAACGGCAAGGCGATGCGCTACGGCATCGGCGTCGGACGCGAAGGCTTCACCTGGTCGGGCGTCAGGTCCGTCGTGCGCAAGGCGGAGTGGCCGGATTGGTATCCGCCGCCTGAAATGATCAAGCGCCAACCCTATCTGCCGCGCATGGTTGGCGGCGGACCCGGCAACCCGCTCGGCGCGCGCGCCATGTATATCGGCGGCACCGAGTATCGCATCCACGGCACCAACGACCCGAGCACGATCGGCAAGCACGTCTCGAGCGGCTGCATTCGTCTGACCAATGCCGATGTCATCGATCTTTTCAACCGCGTGAAGATTGGCGCGAAAGTTATTGTGCTGCCGCAAAGGGCGCCGGCGAACGTCGCCGCAAAGTCCGATCGGCCGCCGCGCCCGGCACACGTGACATGGAATTCATCACGTCCGTCCGCGCTCTACTAGAATCGAAAGCTGCTAATCCTGTTTCGGATTCCGCACTGCGGCGCAGCGAAACGATGCGTAAAAGCGCAACAAAAAGTCCTTTCAATTTTATTCGCATCCAATATTGCGCGTTTGGAACTTTGCTAACTCTCCTTCAACGGCGGAACCTCGCGAAACATTTCGCGCGCATTTGTGATGAACTGTCAGGCCGGAATAGGCTTATACTTCCTAAAGAATGGTCGCGGCCCTTGCGTGACCAGCTCGTTTGCATCTGGCGCGCCAACGTCGCGGCCTGACTGAACGCTAAAGTTCAGGAGGTGCATTATGGCCCGATCACATGTGCTCGTTGGCGCGGCCGACAGGCCTGCCACTCCCGCCATCCGCCGCCTTGAAATTCAGGATCTCAAAGAAGCGTTGCAAAAAGGCTGGTCTGATTTTTCGGAAATGCCGAGTCACGCCATCTTTCTTTGCGTGATCTATCCGGTCGCCGGCATCATTCTCGCGCAGCTCGTCTTCGGTTACGCAATGCTGCCGTTCCTGTTTCCGCTTGCCGCGGGTTTCGCATTGCTGGGTCCCCTCGCCGCACTCGGTCTCTATGAAATGAGCCGGCGGCGCGAGGCCGGTTTTGAGACGGATGCAAGGCACGCGCTCGACGTTCTCTATTCGCCCTCGATCGGCGCAATCGTCACGCTCGGCATCCTGCTGATGCTGCTGTTCTTCACCTGGCTCGCAGTCGCAGACGGCATCTACGTCGCCTACTTCGGCTACGCCATGCCGTCTTCGTTCGGCCAGTTCATGCACGACGTGTTTCTCACGTCGGCCGGGTGGAAGTTGATCGTCGTCGGAAATATTGCCGGCTTCGTGTTTGCGGTCGTAGCCCTCGTCATCAGCGCGGTGTCATTTCCGCTCTTGCTCGACCGCGATGTCGGCGCGGCGGTTGCCCTGCATACGTCGATCCGCGCGGTGCTCGACAACCCGCGCGTGATGGCGATCTGGGGACTTATTGTCGCCGTGCTGCTCGTGCTCGGATCGCTGCCGTTCTTCATCGGGCTTGCGGTGGTCATGCCCGTGCTGGGCCACGCGACGTGGCACCTTTACCGCAAGGCCGTGGACGCCAGCCGATGCCCGGCGGCGAAATTCCGCAATCCGTCGCCGCGGCGCCGTTACGCCGCGGATTTTCCGACTTCGCTTTTCGGGTGAGGACCGACGCGTGCCGCGACGGTCCGGCTCCGAGATGCGCTCGAAGCCTACAGGGAGGTTTTGATGTCACCACCGGATCAGCAGGCCGCCTAGCGAGTTGCGGGGACGTTCGGTCCGTATCTCAAGCGGCACCTTGACGGACGATGCGCCGGAGCCGGTATTCGCGGGTCATATCAGTCAGGCAAGACCCCATTCCGCTCCGGCGTTCTTCTATCTTTCTACACCAAATCCCTTGCGCAACGCGTGGTGATTATTTGCCCGCTTGGTGACCGCGGTTCATGGGGCTATATCCGTGCCGCCAAACGGGAGTGACAAATGCGAATTGCGGCAATGGCGGCAGGAGCCGTCGGCGGATATTTCGGCGCGCGGCTTGCGGCGGCCGGTCATGATGTTTTCTTCATCGCGCGCGGCTCGAATCTCGAGGCGATCAGAAAAAACGGCCTGAAAATCGAGAGCGTGCACGGCAACCTGCATCTGCCGAAGCCGAACGCTACCGATAATCCTGCACAGGTGGGCCCGGTGGACGTCGTCATGTTCGCCGTAAAGCTGTGGGACACTGAAAAAGCCGCCGAGCTCGCGCGCCCGCTGGTCGGCTCGAACACGCGGGTCATCACCTTGCAAAACGGCGTCGACAGCGTCGAACGCGTCGGCCCGATCCTTGGCCGCGAGCAGGTTGTCGGTGGCGTCGCCTACATTGCGACGGTGATCGCCTCGCCCGGTGTCATCAAGCATACGAGTCAGTTTGCCTCCATGCGCTTTGGCCACGCGGACGGAAAACCCGATGCGGTGCTGCAAGCGTTTGCCGATGCGGGCAAGGCGGCAAAAGTCGATATCGACATCTCCAGAAATATCGAAGTCGAACGCTGGCAGAAATTCATTTTCCTCACCGCCATGGCCGGCGCCACGGCGTCGCGCCATTCATCGATCGGTCCGATCGTTGCGGCGGACGAAGGACGCAAACTCTTCCGCTCGCTCATGGAAGAAGCGCGCGCGGTCGGCAAAGCCAAGGGCGTCGACGTCGGCGAAAGCTACATCGAGCAGCGCATGGACTTCGTCGTCAACAAGGTCGAGCCGGAGATGAAGGCGTCGATGGCGCACGACCTCGAGCGCGGCAACAGGCTGGAGCTCGATTGGCTCAGCGGCAAGGTCGCGTCGCTCGGCAAGGAGCTCAAGGTGCCGACACCTGTGAGCGACGACATTGTCGCCAAGCTCGCGCCGCATCGGCTGGGCGCGCGGCACTGATCGCGTCGATGCGCCAGGCATCGCCCGTCAGGCTTGTGCTCTCACCTTCCTTTGATCCCGACCCTCCGCGGTGAATGGAACTTTTGTCTCCGTATCTTTCTTCTTTGGCTGGCGAGCCACCAGAGCCCGCACACGCGATTGAGGAAACGATCCGGAGACGTTCATGGCCACCACGACAATGGTTGGCGGGCCTTTGCCCGAGGCCGAACACAGCACGCAACTGCGCAGAGCCATCATCGCATCGACCATCGGTACGACGATCGAATGGTACGACTTCTTCATCTACGGCACCGCCGCCGGACTGATCTTCGGCAAGCTTTATTTCCCGCACGAAGATCCGCTGACCGCCACACTCGCCGCCTTCGGCACATACTTCATCGGCTTCATCGGCCGCCCGATCGGCGCGGCGATCTTCGGCCATTACGGTGACCGCATCGGACGCAAGGCGACATTGATCGCGACGCTTCTCTGCATGGGCATCGGCACATTCCTGATCGCCTTCGTCCCAAGCTACGCGTCGATCGGAATCTGGGGCGCGGTCATTCTCACCATCCTGCGCATGATCCAGGGCATCGGCGTCGGCGGCGAATGGGGCGGCTCGGTACTGCTCGCGATGGAATGGTCGCGCCACCACGGCGAGCGCGGCTTCGTTGCCTCATGGCCGCAATTCGGCGTGCCGTGCGGATTGTTTATCGCGAACCTGGCGATCCTCGCCTTCAGCAGCTGGTCGGGCGACCAATTCGCCGTCTGGGGCTGGCGCATTCCGTTCCTGCTGTCGATTGTTCTGGTCGCGATCGGTCTCTGGATCCGCCTTGGTATCCTCGAGACGCCGGTGTTTCAGGCGATTCTCGACAAAAACCTTGTCGAGCGCGCGCCGATTGCCGAAGTGATAAAGCGGCAGCCGAAGGAAATCATCCTGTCGGCATGCCTGCGCATGGCCGAGCAGGCGCCGTTTTACATTTTCACCGCGTTCGTCTTTGCCTACACCACGGGCACGCTGCACATGTCGCGTGACTTCATCTTGATCGCGGTGCTGGTCGCGGCTTGCGTATCATTCGTCACCATCCCATTGTCGGGCCACATCTCCGACATCATCGGCCGCCGCAAGATGTATTTGATCGGCGCGGCGATCACCGGCATCTTTGGCTTTATCTATTTCGGAATGGTGGATACGGCCGTGCCCTGGGTGGTTTTCCTCGCCATCGTGCTGTCGCTCATCCCGCATGACATTCAGTACGGGCCACAGGCTGCGCTGATCGCGGAGGCATTCACGCCGCGGCTGCGCTACAGCGGCTCGTCGCTTGGCTATCAACTGGCTTCAATCATCGCCGGCGGTCCGGCGCCGCTGATCGCAACGGCGCTGTTTGCGCATTTTCATTCCGGTTACGCGATATCGATCTACATCGCTCTCTGCGCGGTCGTGAGCCTTATCGCCACGGCATTGATGCCCGATTACACCGGGCGCGATATCTCGGCCGAATACGACGCCTGATGCGTCATCCGGCGCGCTGGCCCCTGCCGCTTGCCCCGACTAGCATTCGCCGTAGCGATTCGGGCGGGGTGGTGGATGGCGCGCGGTGCGCTCGGTACGACAATTTACTGGATCACGGCGCCGGTGCGCTTGTTTGGCCGCTCGGCGCGTTTTCGGCTGATTGTCGGCGCGCCGGTCGTCGTCGCCATTTTCTTTTCCGCGACGTTATGGGCGCTCGATCGCTTTTTCCCCGGCGACGCCACTGCCAACGCACCGAAACTTGCCGCCTTGCCGCTGCTCAAGCCGCTGGCGCAGACATCCTTTATCATCGCGCCGGTCGCGATCGCCTTGCCCGCGATCCAGGCCGCGCTTGAAAAGGCCGCGCCGCACAATCTCTCCGGCAAGAGCGACAACCCCGTCAGCAGCTTGCTGTCAAAAGCCGATGTCGGCGTCACGGTAAACCGCGGCGCCATCGCGGTCACCGGGCGCAATGACGGCCTGGTAATTTCAACGCCCGTCAACGGCACCTTGAAGGTCACCGGCCAGATCGCCACGCAGGCCGGCAACCTCACTGGCACGCTGACCAGGCTTTTCAATCGCGCGGTCGGCAAGCAGGTGCAGACCATAACGAACCAGGTGCTGGACCAGCACGCGGAAGTGCACGGCAACATCACCATCGCCGCGCGCCCGGCGCTCACGCCGGCATGGCGGATCGAGCCGAACATGTCCGGACAGGTTGCGCTCGGCAACAGCGCGCTGTCGCTTGCCGGCATCAAAATCAAGGTGGCTTCGGAGGTGAAGCCGCTCATCGACCGCGAGGTGAACGCGCAGATCGCGGCCTTGCAGAATCGGCTCCGCAACGACCCGATCATCGAGCGCAGCATGCGGCGCGAGTGGAGCGAGATGTGCCGTTCCATGCCGTTCGGCGGCGGCAACACCGGCCTGCCCGAATTGTGGCTGGAGCTGAAACCGACGCGCGCCGCCGCCGCGCAGCCGAAAATCGACGGCGGCAATTTCACGCTGATCGTCGGCGTGCAGGGGCAAACGCGTGTGGTCGCAAAGCAGACCAAACCCGATTGCCCGTTTCCCGCGCAGCTCGACATCGTCCCGCAGCTCGCGCCCGGTCTGACGGTCGGCCTGCCGATCGACCTGCCGTTTACCGACGTGAACAAGCTTCTCGAAGCGCAGCTCAAGGGCCGGCGTTTCCCGAACGATCCGAATGCGCCGGTCGAAATCGAAGTCCGTAAGGCGCACCTTGCTGCGTCCCGCGGCCGGCTGCTCATCTCATTGCTAGTGAAGGCGCGCGAGCAAAAAAGCTGGTTCGGTTTTGGCGCCACCGCAACACTGCACATTTGGGGCAAGCCGGTACTCGATCAAAAGAAGCAGATCCTGCGCCTGACCGATCTTTCGCTCGCTGTGGAATCGCAGGCCGCGTTCGGCCTGCTCGGCGCGGCTGCGCAGGCGGCCGTGCCTTACCTGAAGGACGCGCTTGCCGAGAATGCGGTCATCGATCTCAAGCCATTTGCTGCCGACGCGAAGAAGAAAATCGCCGATGCGCTTGCCCAATTTCGTCAAACCGGCGACGGCGCACGCATGGATGCAGCCGTCGACGATCTACGGCTGACCGGCATCGAATTCGATTCCAAAACGCTGCGGGTAATCGCGGAAGCGACCGGACGCGTGAACGTCGCGGTCAGCAAACTGCCAAGCCTTTGAGCGCCTCGGCGAGGCAAGTCATAGAACGTAAAGAAGGGTTAACGCGACTTCTTTAACCTCGCGTCCATGAGCGAGCATCTCCTCAGGGTCGAAGCCAGGGCGTTTCCAACGCGCGCGGCAATGCCGTGGCTGGTAGCCGTTGGCATCTATGTGCTGCTCCTGGCTTTCGGCGCGCGGCTGCTCAATGATCCCGACACCTACTGGCATATCGCAGTCGGGCGATGGATCACCGAAAACCACGCGGTCCCGACCACCGATCCGTTTTCCTTCACGATGCACGGCGCGCATTGGATCGCGTTCGAATGGCTGTCGGAATTGCTCTACGCGGCCGTGTTTGCTTTGGCGGGATGGACCGGTGTGGTCATTTTGGCCGCCGCAGCCATAGCGGTTGCATTCGGACTATTGACGCGCCTGTTGTCGCGCGAATTGGCGCCCGTCCCCACGCTTTTGCTGGTCCTGGCGGCGCTCGCTTTGGCGGCACCACACATGCTGGCGCGTCCGCATGTGCTTGTGCTGCCGATCATGGTGGCCTGGGGCGGCGCACTGGTCCGCACCATGGATGAGCGCGGAAAGCCGCCCTATGCGGCGCTTCCACTGCTTATCTTTTGGGCCAATCTGCATGGCAGTGTGGTTCTCGGGCTCGGTCTGATCGGCCCCGCCGTTCTTGAGGCGCTTCTGAATGAACCCAGCCGGCATGCGTGGCCACGAGTCATTCTGCGGTGGATTCCGTTTGCCGCGCTCGCAGTTCTGGCATCATGTTCGACGCCCTACGGCCCGAGCTCGCTGCTCGCTCCGCTCACAACGCTTGGCCTCGGTGACGCTCTGAAGACCATCGTCGAGTGGCGCCCACAAGACTTTAGCCACTTCGGCGTGTTCGAACTTCTTTTGCTAGCGAGCATCTTCGCGCTCTCGCGGGGGCTGACGTTACCGCTCGTTCGCACGCTGGTCGTTCTCGGTCTCCTGCATTTTGCTTTGGCGCAAACACGCAACACGGATCTCCTGGCGATGCTTGCGCCTCTTTATCTGGCGGCGGCGCTCGCACGACAGTTGCCAGGAAATAAACCCGCGTTCGCCGGAGCGCCTGCATCGCAGGGGATGATCGCAGCCGCAGTCGCAGCGATTGCAACAGGAGTTGCATTCGCGCACCCTCCTCTCCCCAACGCGCGGAATACGCCGCAAGCAGCCATCGCAGCGACCGAGCTCGCCAAAGCAGGGCCCGTACTCAATGACTATGCGTTCGGCGGCTATTTGATCTATTCCGGAATAGCGCCGTTCATCGACGGGCGCGGAGAACTGTACGGCGGAGACTTCATCAACCGCTACAATCGAGCCGTTTCGCTATCGGACTTGCCTGAATTCGTGAAATTGCTCGACCGATATGACATCCGTGCCACTCTGCTTTCGCCGCGGACGCCGGCGGTAGCGCTGCTTGATCGAATGCCGGGCTGGAAGCGGGTTTACAGCGACGATGTGGCCGTCGTGCACAAGCGGCGCGGTAACTCACCGATGCGCTAGGCCACGCCCCAGGCAGCGTATTGCGCGCCCAAAGGAACGCGCCCGAGCGCGAACTCGGCGCGCCTGGCGAGCTTCGCCGCAGAGGGGAATAGCAGAAAATAACGCGAATCGAGTTGCCGCAAGCCGGCATCGGCCATCAATCGGCGCGTCTGTCCGGCGCGCAGGAGAACCGCATCGTCGTCAAATTCACAGCGCCCTACCGCCAGGCGCGTCAGCGGATTGAGCGGGTTGTGTTCGATGATGCAAACAAGCCCGCCCGGTTTGACGATACGCCGCATTTCCTGCGTGAAGCTGCGCCATTGCGTCGGCGGGACATGGTGCAGCACGCAAATCGCAGTAACCAGTCCGAAGGTGCCGCTTTCATAGGGAAAATGCTTGCCGTCAAACGCCCGGTACTCAGCATCCGGGTGATTGGATCGCGCTTGAGCGACACTCGCGCTCGACACGTCGATTCCGCACAGGCAATCGACCAGGCCGCGCAGAAACGGATGAAAGCTGCCGACGCCGCAGCCAACATCAAGCATAGCCGGCTTGTTTCCGCCGAAATGGCGTTCAATCAGATTGCGCAGCAGGTCCGCCTTTGCACGCATAAAGAAGCTGTGCGGCAAACCGGAAAAATCGATGGAAGATTGGACCACCGTTCCATAGCTGTTTCGGTAGTTGTCGAATAATTCGGCCACGGCCGTCTCATTCATTTACGAGTTGCGGCATCGGCCGTTCCACGGACGCGGCCTCTCGATCGAACCCCAATCGGGTCGAAACGACGTAGAGCGGCCGCCGCTTAACTTCCGAATGAATTCGGCCGACATACAAACCGACGATTCCCGTCATTAGCATGTTGATCCCGCACAGGAACGAAACGATGACGATCATCGAGGACCAGCCGGCCACCAGATGGGCATCGTTCGTAGCCCACAAAGCCAGCACGTAGGCTCCGTAAAGCAGCGCGAAGGCCGACACGCACAATCCGCACCAGACCGCCAGCCGTAGCGGCGCATCGGAAAAACCGAGCGCGGCATTCAACGCGAGCCGCATCATCTTCCAGAGCGGATATTTGGTCTCGCCGGCCGCACGCTCGAGCCTGTGGAACGCCACCTCCGCCTGACGAAAACCAAGCCAGGCGACCATTCCGCGGACAAAACGATCCTGCTCCGGCATCTGGCGCAGCGCTTCCAGCACCTTGCGATCGATCAGACGAAAGTCGCCGACATCGGCAGGAATTTTCACCGAGGAGATACTGCCGACAATTCTGTAAAACAGGTGTGCGGTCAGCCGCTTGAATTTGCTTTCACCCGCGCGCGACAGCCGCCTCGCATAGACGACGTCGTAGCCTTCTTTCCACTTCACGATCATCTGATCGACGACTTCAGGCGGATCCTGCAAGTCCGCATCCATGACGATGATCGCTGCGCCCCTGGCTGCGTCCATGCCGGCGGTGATCGCCACCTGATGTCCGAAATTGCGCGAAAGGCCGATGTAGCTGTAGCGTGGATTTTTTTTCGCCAGCGCCTGCAGCACGATCGCGCTGCAATCGGTACTGCCATCGTCGACAAAGATCGCCTCCGCGGGAGCATCGAGCCTGTCGAGAAGCTGATCGAGCCTGTGCAACAGCACAGGCAGCACAGCCTCTTCGTTGTAGACGGGTACAACGATGCTGTAGCCGATCTGCCCGGGGTCGGTCGCCATAGCGGATTCCCAGTGATAAACGGCGAAGACTCTAAATATCGATGGTTAAGGATCGGTGGTCACACCCGGGGAGACCGAGCTCGCCGGTGCATCGCCGCGACAAGAATCGTCGCGAAATGGCAAAAAAGCGCTCTGTCCACGCCGCCTCTGCTTCAAATGCCTGCCTTGGCCGGGTCCGGGGAGGAACCCGCGCCACGACAACGGGTTTATTTCTTCAGTCCGCGGTCGGGGCAGACCGGCGTGCTTTGGGCGGAAGCAGATGGTCTGGCGCATCCTTGTCGGTGTGGTCGTTCTTGTCGCCGTTGCGTGCGGCACGTTTTATGCGTGGGCGTGGCGCGGTGAAATTCCGCCGCGGCAAAAGCACGATGCGTCATCCTTCGATCCTTCGATTGTGGCCAAGGGCGCGCAGCTCGCCGCCATTGCAAGCTGCGGGACGTGCCATACCAAACCAGGCGGCCGACCCTATGCCGGAGGCTATCCGGTAAAGACGCCGTTCGGGACGATTTACGGTCCCAACATCACGCCGGATCCGGAAACCGGCATCGGCACCTGGTCGTCGGCGGCATTCCGGCGCGCAATGCGCGTAGGCGTGTCGCGCGACGGGCAGCACCTCTATCCCGCATTTCCGTACGATCACTTCACCTACGCCACCAATTCCGACATCGACGCCATCTACGCCTTCATCATGACGCGCGAGCCGGTGCGGCAAGCGAGCCGACCGCCCGAGATCGCGTTTCCGCTGAACATCCGCCTGCTCGCCGCCGCGTGGAAGCTGCTCTACCTGCATCGCGGTCCATACCGGAATGAGGCGGATAAAGACGACAGCTGGGCGCGCGGCGCCTATCTCACGGCAAGTCTCGGCCATTGCGGTGCGTGTCACACGCCGCGCAACAAATTGGGTGCCGAAGAGCAGAATCGTGCATTTAATGGCGGCGAAGGCGAAGGCTGGCGTGCGCCGCCGCTCAACGAAAATTCGCGCGCGCCGGTGCCGTGGACGGCGGATGCGATGTTCAATTATCTGCGCCGCGGCTATGACACTGTGCATGGCCATACCGCCGGACCGATGGCAGACGTTGCGCACAACATGGCCAAAGCCTCCGCAAACGACGTGCGCGCCATCGCGACCTACGTTACGTCCTTGTCAGGCGCGCGCGCCGGTGCGGCAAGCCCGGAATCGATCAAGACCGCGGTCGCAGCGGCGCGCAAGCTGACCGCGCCGGCTTACGGCGGCAATCCTGCACATCAGACCACCGGCAGCGCCGCCGGCAAGGACAGCCTGGGCGCGAAAATTTTTACTGGCACTTGCGTGACCTGCCATCACAGCGGCGGCGGACTGCCCATCTCGCGCCCGATCGACCTCGGCCTCAGCACGCCGATCAACGAAGACGACCCGACGGATCTGCTGCACATCATCCTGAGCGGCATTCATCCACGGCCCGGCCATGCCGGACGCATCATGCCGGGCTTCGAGGGCGCGCTGACCGACGCCCAGATCGTCGCCCTCGTGGATTACCTGCGCACGCGCTTCAGTCATAAATCGCAATGGAAGAACGTTGCCGGCGCGCTTGCGAAAATCAGGCAGCGGCGGCAAACGGCAGCAACGGAGGCGCCGCAATGATCGTTCTTACCGTCAACGGCAAGGAGCACGGCTTTAACGGCGATCCGAATACGCCGC